>CACYSG010000046.1 GCA_902776955.1 uncultured Bacteroidales bacterium
GCCAGACAGTTCAATCTTGAAGAGGAGCAGACGGATAAGGATGCGACAAAGTATGGGGTCGTCGGATCTTTGTTCGAATAATGAAAAATAGCAAATTGTAAACGGCCGTCCCAAGAAATAACACTAAAACACAGTGTTAAAATTTTATTGGGACAGCCGTGCAAAATTTTGCGTCTCTACAGAGTTCACGTCGAATTTGTCCCTGCGAGCGCGAGCGAGCGCTCCCTAAACTGCGAACGACAGTGAGCATCCCCTCTAAACCCTAAACTCTAAACTGCGAACGACAGTGAGCATCCCCTCTAAACCCTAAACTCTATACTCTAAACTGCGAGCGAAAGCGAGCGCTCCTCTAAACTGCGAGCGAAAGCGAGCGCTCCTCTAAACTGCGAGCGCGAGCGAGCAAAAAAAGGCGGCCCCGGAGAGGGGGCCGCCCATGTTCTAATTAGCTACTTAAGCAAATTGATTACTTCATCACCTTAGAAGTGCTGGTGGTGCCGTCGGTGTAGGTGGTAACGACGATGGTCATGCCGTTAGCCTCCTGCATCTCCTGACCAGCCATGTTGAAGTAGCGTACGCCAGCATTGGAAACTGCAGCGTATACATAGTAGTCGTTCTCGCCAACTACAGCAACACCGAGGGTGTAAGCGAAGCCTACGGGTACGGTGTAGTAACCATCCTGATACTCATTGGTCAGGGGGTTCATCATAGCGTTGCCCAGGTAGGTGTCAATGAAGTCGCCATTAGCGCCGTAGCGAACGCCATCCACGAGGAAGTAGAAGGGAACGTCGGGACGGTTGAGCTCATTCTCCTCGTCGCTCAAGCTGGGATCCCAAGCGAAGCTGCCCCAAGGATCGTACTCGAGAGTTACGGTGGTGGTGTAGCTGCCATCTTCACCCTCGTTGAGCTTGTAGGGGTGCTCAACATTGTACTGGTCGATCAGGATCAGATAGATGCCCTCCTGAACAACGGGAGGCTCCGGACCTGCAACAGCGGGGATGGTAATCTGGGCCTCAACAGTCTCACTGATGAGCTTGCCCTCTTCCTGAGCGGTAGCGGTTACAACAACCACAACGTCGGCCTCGCCACGAGTGATGGTAGCGGGATTCTCAACCTGCTCACCGTTGATGTAGAGGATTACATTGCCCTCACCGGTAGCGGTGATGACAACAGCATCGTCGTTAACAACATAGCTGATAACGGGATTAGCGGTTACCTCGGGAACGACGGACTCGAGAGCGGGGACAATCCATTCGCCGGTCACGGTGCCGTCGATCTGGCCGTCAACGTGAGCGACAGCGGTCAGCTTGACGGTCTGGTCAACCTCGGTACGATTAACGGTGTAGGGGTTCTCAACCTCTTGTTGGTCAACCCACAGGGTAACCTCACCCTCACCAACAGCGGTGAAGATGTAGCAGTCGTCACCAGGAGTTACATCGATAACGGGGTTGGGAGTCTGGGCGGGAGGAGTTACGGGCTCTTCCCAGTTAACGGTCTTCTCAGCAGTCTTGGTGATGTAGCCCTCGCCGCTTACCTCAACGGTGATAACGGCCTCGCCATAAGCGCCCAAGAAGATCTTGCCATCAACGATTTCAACGGGCACGCCGTCGATGCAAGCAACGATGGTCAGGCCTTCCTCATCGCCAGTGTACTCAATGGTTACATAACCCTCCTCATCGGCGTCGCCAATGAGAATGTCACCAGTCAGGGGAATGGGCTCGGGCGTGGGAGGAACGAAGTTAGCGTTCTTCACCGTCAGGATCATGGGCTCGGTGTTCCAAGCCTCCTCAAATACGGCGGGATCCATGCCGGGGCACTGGTTCCACAGGGTGTACTCGAGGTCGAGCTCGAAGGTAGCGAACTCCTCGTCCCACTCAGGGCTAGCGGCCATGGTGAACTTACCGATGTTCTGCGGGCAACGCTCGGTTACGCCATCGAACGGGTCGATCTTGAAGAAGCACATGTTGTACTCGGTGTTGGTACCGTACTCAATAGCATCGAACCAAGTTGCAGCAAAAGCGGGGCCATAAGCCTTCTTAGGATTTGCCTTGTTGGTGATGGCGTAGTCGATGTTGTTGTGCTCAGCATCGAACATTCTCCACTGAGCCTGAACACCAGATACCATGTTCATGGACATTTCCATGATGGCAATCTTCAGCTCCATGCTCTCACCGGGAGCGAGCGAGATCTCAGTGATCTGCTCGTTATCGGCATTGCGGAAACCCATAACGGGAGCGGGCTCTGCACAGGCCAGGCCAAATGTGCAAAGAGCAGCAAGTGTAAATAAAAATTTCTTCATAATTGAATCAATTTTAAAGTTAATAATTAAGTATAATAAAAAATGAATCTCTGTCATTTGTCAGTATTCAACATCGGTAGCGCATATCGTGGAATAAACCCCAATCTTTTCAGTTATCAAAGTGTTCCGGATTAATCTTATCATCAGGCTTCGTGGTCATTACACACATCACAAGTTGCCAGCCCCCAAATGGGCCTGGAATCGCGGGGTGGAAAGACTTAAACGTTTCATATCAAGTATCTTAAAAAAAACTTTACCAGAGCCTATATATTATAGGTCAGTGCAAAGTTAATCATTTGTAACAACTCTGCAAAACGTTGAGCAAAAAAAATACTTAAAAAAAGTTAACATGAAACGGATTTGTCAGTATTTTGCGACAAAAAGCGGCTATAGGCGCCAAAAAAAACACTGTTTCACGACAAAATAGAAGTAAGGAGGAGGAGTTAAGAGTTAAGAGTTAATAGATAAGAGATAAGAGATAAAGAGATAAAGAGAGTTGGGGTTTTGGGGGGGACTCCAACTCTCTTTATTGACGGTTGACCTGTGTCTTGAGGTGACTAGAAGGGGCGACGTCCGCCGGGGCCACCGGGACGGCCGAAGCCTCCTCCACCGGGAGGTCCCCAACGATCGGCGTTGCGGTCCTTGGGCTGCTCGCCCTTCTTGAAGGTATTGAAGCGGTAGGTGAAGGTCACCATGCCGTAACGGCCCAGGGAGTTGTAATTGATATCCTCGATGTAATCGCCGGTAACGTTGCGGTAGATGTTCTTCTGCTGGCCCAGGATATCATAGACCGAGATGGTGAGGGCAGCCTGCTTCTCTTTCAGGAACTGGTAGGCAATCGAGCCGTTCCAGATCCACTGGTCGCTGTTGTAGCCGGCGCTGTAACCGCTGGTGGTGCTGTAGCGCAGGTCGGTGCTGATGACCAGGCCGAAGGGGGCCGAATAGGTGCCGTTGAAATTACCGCCCCAGGTGTGGATGTTGCGTGCGTTGGACTTGAGCGCCGAGGTGGTGGTGTTCTGGAAACTGTAACGGGGACGCAACTCGATGTCAAACACGCTGTTGCGGAACGCCAGACCGGGCGAATAATTGATGAACCAGGTGTTGCTGCGGTTCTCGACGCCGTTGGTGACACTCTTGGTGACACCATAACGGGTGAACATGTGGCTGGTGAAGTACCATACCTTGCTGGCCCCGAAGGGGAAACTCAACATGTTCATCGCCATAGCGCTCCACACGCCGCCCACGTTGGTGTAACTGGTGATGCGTCCACCCGTGAGTTCGTCGGTGGTCACATCCGAGACGATGCTGTTTTGAGCGAAGTCGACGTTCATCATCGCCATGATGCTGCGCTGGGCACCCTGGGCGAAGTCACCGAACCGCAGGTTGATGTTGTGGTTGAAGGTGGGCTTCAACTCGGGATTACCAACGATGACATTCAAGGGGTTACTCTCGTCGGCCACAGGCTGCAACTGGGTGATGCTGGGCTGGTTAGCGCGCATGCGGTAATGGAAGTTGAGGTTGCGCGTCTCGGTGAATTTATAACGGAAACGTGCATAGGGGGCCACCGACCATGCCCAGCGGGCGGCGATGTCGCGGGCGCTGTTGATGAGGTCTTTGCTCTTGGACATGGCGCTGTTGACACTGATGCCCACGTTGAGGTTATAGGCCTTGCGCACCTGACGGAAACCGGCGCTGAATTCCTGATTGAAGAACGTGTTGCGGAAGCTGTTGCTCAGGGGCTCGTTCCACTCTTGATCGGCAATCGTTCCGCCGGGCCAGCCACCGATGCGGTCGTTGTCATAGACCATCTTCTCGCTGGTGGTGTAACGGTAGTTGCCGCGGTAGGAGAACTCCAGGAAACGGGCGTTCTTGATGTCGCCCAGGGGCTCGGTCCACGAGAGGCGTCCCGTGACGTTGTGCGTCTTGCGGTGGTTGTTGGCCGTCTGGTCGATGAGCTGATCCTGGTTTTCCAGCAGGTAGTAGGTGTTGTCGGTATAGGTGTCGGCGTCCTCGTGCACGTTGCTGTAGCGATAGTTGAGCATCAACGACTGGCTGCGGCCGGGATGGCTGGCCACCTTGTGGTTATAAATCAGGCGTGCGCCCCACTCGTAGCTCTTGCCGTCGTTGAAGAAGTTGCTCAAGCTGCGGTTGACTGCGGTCCTGGCGGCATCGCCGGCACGGGTGAGCGACGAGTCATTGCGCTCGCTCTTGTTGAAGTTGAACGAGAAGTTGGGGCGGAATTCGATGGTGTTGTTGCTGTCCACCTCCCACTTGAGGCGGAAGTCACCACGCAGGTTGTGGCTCTTGTCACGGGCTGCGGTGTTGGCATCGTAGTAGCTGACCGAGTCGGTCAACAGGTTCTGACGTGCCGTGCTGGTGCGGGTGTCACGGTCGCTGTGGCTGTACATGATGTCACCGCCCACGCGGAAGTGCTCGTCGTCCTTGCTGCCGACGTTGAAGTTGATGCCGGCATACTGCGAGGTGGTCACGCCGCGGTCGCCGCCCCAGCGCTGGAATCGGCCCGACGCACCGTCACCGAAGCCCAGGTTGTTGACGTTGTTGCCGCCGCCCAGGATGGTGAACTGGTTGCCATCGCGAAAGTGGTTGATCATTACGTTGCCCGCATAGCGCTTATCGGTGCCATAGCCGGCATTGACGGTGCCAAACCAGCCGTTGTTCATGCCCTTCTTGACAGTGAGGTTGATGACGGTCTCGTCCTCGCCGTCGTCAACGCCCGTCAGGCGGGCCAGGTCGCTCTTGCGGTCGATGACCTGGAGCTTGTTGACCATCTCGGCGGGGATGTTCTTGCTGGCCACCGTGGGGTCGTCGCTGAAGAACTCCTTGCCGTCGATGAGGATCTTTTTCACCTCCTTGCCGTTGGCCGTGATTTTGCCATCGGAGCCCACCTCGACGCCCGGCAGACGCTTGAGCAGGTCCTCGACCACGGCGTTGGCCTGGGTCTTATAGGTGTCGGCATTGAACTCGATGGTGTCCTCCTTGACAGTAATCGGGCTCTTGACGCCCACGACGACGGCCTCCTTGAGCATGATGGTGTTAGGATCCATCTCAACAACGCCGATGTTCACGTCACGTCCGTCCTCGCCGACGGTGACATGCTTGATCACGTCGTTGTATCCCAGGTAGGAGAAGCGCAGCAGGTATTTGCCGGGCTTGACCCCCTTGATGTTGAACACGCCGTTCATGTCGGTCGTGGTTCCCTTGACCATAGTACTGTCCTTGCTGGCCTTGAGTAGCTTAACGGTTGCCTCGATGAGCTCGGTGGTGTCCTGGGAGTCCACCAACACGCCGTTAATGACGGCTGCATGGGTCGCAAACGAGCAGACGCAACAGATAGCTATTGCCAATGATAGTATCTTTTTCATGTCGTGTTTGTGTTTTATATATTATAATGTATTTTCATACTGCAAAATTACTAGAAACGGGAAGAATGCAACAAAAATTTTAGATAAGTCCACCTTTTTTATAGACGAAATCTGTTTCTTGTTTTGTAATTTGACTGAATGTAATCCATTACCGTTTAATCGCTGTCCTGCCACCAGAACAAAAAAAATCGGCGTCTTTTTGGCCACTTTGAAGGTTTTTCACTACATTTGCGGGAAAGAACGTAATTGATATACCCGCTATGAGCAAAGTCATTATTATCGGATGCGGTGGTGTCGGCACCGTGTGCGCCCATAAATGCGCACAGAACCCTGACGTGTTTAACGAGATCGTGATTGCCTCGCGCAACCGTGCCAAGTGTGACGCCGTGGCCCGCGCCATCGGCAAGGACAACATCAGCACCGACCAGGTGGACGCCGACGACGTGGACCAACTCGTCGCCCTGCTGGAGCGGCACCGTCCCGACATGGTCATCAACCTGGCCCTGCCCTATCAGGACCTGACGATCATGGAGGCATGCCTGCGCTGCGGCGTGAACTACCTGGACACCGCCAACTATGAGCCGCGCGACGAAGCGCACTTTGAGTACAGCTGGCAGTGGGCCTACCGCGAGCGCTTTGAGAAGGCCGGCCTGACGGCCATCCTGGGCTGCGGCTTTGACCCGGGTGTGAGCGGCGTCTATACCGCCTATGCCGCCAAGCACCACTTCGGCGAGATGCACACGCTGGACCCCGAGATCAACATCCGCGAGATTACCCAGAAGGGTCGCTACTGGGAGAACGGCAAGTGGGTCGAGACGGGCGCGCTGGAGATCCACAAGCCCCTCACCTACCCCATGATTGGCCCGCGCGAGAGCTACCTGATGTACCACGAGGAGCTGGAGTCGCTGGTCATCAACTTCCCCACCATCAAGCGCGCCCGGTTCTGGATGACCTTCGGCGAGGAGTACCTGACCCACCTGCGCGTGATTCAGGACATCGGCATGGCGAGCATCGAACCCATCAACTACCAGGGCATGGAAATCGTGCCGCTGCAGTTCCTCAAAGCCGTGCTGCCCAACCCGCAAGACCTGGGCGAGAACTACACCGGCGAGACGAGCATCGGCTGCCGCATCAGCGGTACCGACAAGGAGGGCAAGCCGTTGACCTATTACATCTATAACAACTGCGACCACCACAAGGCCTACCAGGAAACCGGCATGCAGGCCGTGAGCTACACCACCGGCGTTCCCGCCATGACGGGCGCGATGATGTTCCTCAAGGGACTGTGGAAGAAACCCGGCGTGCACAACGTCGAGGAATTTGATCCCGACCCGTTCCTGGAAGTGCTCAACAAGCAGGGCCTGCCCTGGCACGAGCAGTTCAACATCGACCTGGAAGCATGAGATTCGAGCTCCTGAAGTGCATCACACTTCAGGAGCTCGAAGTTTAGAGTTTAGAGTTTAGAGGATTTGACGACTGGACTGTAGAGACGCAAAATTTTGCGTCTCCCACCGTTAGGCGTCACAAAAATCGGCCCTTGAGACGCAAAATTTTGCGTCTCTACAGGAGGGTGAGGATGATTCATTCAATACTGGGGGCCCTAGGTTAAGGGTGGGTGCGTTCTTGAAATTGGGCGATGAGGCGCTCGTCGGCGGCGCACCAGTCGAGCGTCATCAACTTGTTCCAGGGGAGCCAGCGGCTGGAGGCGTGCTCACGCATGATGAAGTCGCAGGTTGAGGCCGTGCAACGGTAGGCGGCGAGCGTGATGGTGAAGTCGGGATAATCGTGGGTTACCGTGGCGAGGTGCTCGTGGACCTCGACCTCCAGGGCCATCTCCTCCAGCAACTCGCGGTGCAGCGCCTGCTCGGATGTCTCGCCCTCCTCGATTTTCCCGCCGGGGAATTCCCACAAATGACTCGTATAGCTGTAGCGCGTCACCCCGCGCTGCATGCACAGGACCTTGCCGTCCACCTCGATGACGGCGGCAACGACGTTGTAATGCTTGCGTTGGCTCATCTTATCAAGGCCTTGCCGGCATCCTGCCAGGCGAGGACGCCCCCGTCAAGGTTAGTCACGCTGAAGCCCTTATCGGCAAGCAGGCTGGCGGCACGGGCGCTGCGACGTCCACTGCGGCAATAGACAGCGACAGGCCTTGCCGGGTCGAGCACGGCGAGCGCCTTGTCAAGAAAATCGCTGCCGTTCACGTCGACGAGCTTTGCTCCGGCGATGTGTCCGTTGTCATACTCATCCTGCTCACGCACGTCAAGCAGCTGAACCGCCGGATCGGCAATCAGGTTCTGGAATTCCTCAACGCCCACGGTGATGAAGGGCGGCGGCAACTGCGGGTTATTGTTGTTGCCTCCCCGCGACAGGAACCGTGCACAGGAGACAGCAATGATCGTGATAACCGCAAGTAGTAATAATGTCTTGATGTTTATCATCAGCAGTAAAGTCATGTCCAATTCAAAATGATTAATGAGTTAATAGAAAGCAAAGGTACAACATTTTTCTGAAAAAGGCGGCCATAACCCCGTTGACATCAAAAAAAGTCAATCATCAAGCGTCGATATACTCCAAAAAATTGTTACCTTTGTGCCCTCAAACAATTACATATTAATTAATAATATGGGTTTATTTCAACGATTAGCGCTATCACTCACGCTGGCACTAGCCGCATCGACTGCCGTGGCGCAGTATTACAGCG
Organism: uncultured Bacteroidales bacterium; assembly: GCA_902776955.1. Classification (GTDB taxonomy): domain Bacteria; phylum Bacteroidota; class Bacteroidia; order Bacteroidales; family Muribaculaceae; genus Sodaliphilus. Next base: position 8,384 of record CACYSG010000046.1, read on the forward strand.
GCGACCACACTTTTGACGGTGAGAACAAAAACCAAGTGTCGGTCTCGCTCACTACTGGAAAAAACATTATCACCGGCCCTTGCGTTGGCAACACCGTTCACTACAAGCACTACTTCAACAACCACTGGAGCGTTGACGGTGGAATCAACATGCAGTACACCAAGGGGTTGTACGGCATTAAGGCCAAGGGCGAGTATCACTTGAAGCTCATGTCTTTCCACATGTTTGCTTCGGGTGAATACATGTTCAACCACTACAACAGCTACAACACCAATGAGAACGTGGGTAACATGTCGGTGCGCTTTGAGCGCGGCTACTGGGACATCACCCTGGGCGGCTCAATGATCGGTTACAACATGATGGGTGACCACTATACCGAGCCGTTGACGCTCACCTTCGGCGCTCACGCCTCGTTAAGGCCGCGCACCCACGACTGGAACGTGGGCCTGCTGTTCCGCAACTACGACGACTTCTACTACGAGAACTGGAACATCAACTGGGGCCTGGACTTCTACTGGAAGCTCAAACCCAATTGGAAGTTGTTTGGCGAGTTTAACATCCGCCCTGCCGGCTCGATGAGCCAGCTGGCCAGCAAATATGAGACAACAGGTAAAGTAGGTTTAATTTATCGATGGAAGTAATTTAGTTTCTAGTTGCTAGTCCCTAGTTTATAGTTTCTAGTTTCTAGTTGGGCATCAGCAAACTGAGAACAAAAACAACAATGAAATAAAGATGAGAAAGACAATATTATATAGCCTTATGGCAACAGCCCTGCTGGCAGCAAGTGGATTGTTCAGTTCTTGTGAGAAAGTGAGTCCCCAGGGCGTACTTCTGGGCAACACCAGTGTTGACGACCGCGTGAAGCAGTCACTGATTTATTACTCCTACCATGGCGCAGATTTGGACTGGGATCTTACTGACAGCATTGAGGAGTATTCATTCCTTGTCGGCAGCGACAGCCACGTCACCTTCGATCCAGGCCGACTGTTTGAGATGATACAAATCGGCATCGAAAACGATGACCTGTTCTATTGCCACCTGGGCGACATTGTAGACACCAAGCCTGAATACTATTCCAACACCCAATTAGCATTATATAATGCGACCAGGACATGGAAAGCCAAATACATTAAACCTCTCATTGATGAATACCACACGGCTGACGATGGACTGTATTTCGATAAAAGGATAACTCCTTCAACTAAGAATTACCTTAAACCCTGGGATGACTGGAATTTGCCATTTTACCCTGTCGTGGGCAACCATGATATCACCCACAATGGATGGTCCTTATTCTGCGAACAATTCAAGACTTCTTTCTACGAGTTCACCGTCAAAGTGGGCGACAGTTATGACCGCTTTATCTTCCTGGATTCTGCCAATGGCACATTAGGAGATTTCCAGACAGATGAAATCGATAATAATGCCTTACTGAATGACGACAAACCGATTCGCAACACCTTCACCTTCACCCACACCAACATCTTCCGCCCATCACTCAACGAGTTTGCATCGACCTACTGCCGTGAGGAGTTGTACTATATCCTGGACAAACTGGCCGACTGGAACACGACCATCGCATTCTGGGGACATGTCCATGCATGGGATGACCGCATGTTTGGAGGCGTGCGCCACATCACCATGCCGTCGATGAACTTTGTTGATCACCCCAATGGCGGTGATGACCTGCTCGTGAGGGTTACCGTCTACAAAGATGGCCGCGAGCCCAAGGTGGAACGCGTGGGCCTCTACTGCAAGGAGCGCAGCAAAGAAGAACTTGAGTCATTGGGATACTACGTCACGACCAAGTAAGAGCCCACACGGCACCTGATGATTGAGTTTAAGTCGATAGGCTTTGAGGACCTGGAGATCATCCGCCCTTATCTGCGGTGGGACGATGTCCAAGGCTGCGAATGGAGCAGCGTGAACCTGCTCACGTGGAACCGCTTCGGGCTGGAATATGCCCTCGTCAATGGCTATCTGGTGCTGCGGTTCGTCTATGACGGGCAATACACCCACACCATGCCGCTGCCGCCTGTTCCCGAGGGGGTTGAGCATCCGCGACTTGCCGATTTCCTCAATGGAGACTCAGAATTTAGCGTCTCTACGGCCCAAGAGCCCGGAGAAGATGATGGCGCCAACTGTTGCCTTGCCAATGTCGTCCGCGCCTTGCGCGACGAGTGCTTTGCCCATCACCAGCCTTTCAGCATCATCAACCTCAGTCAGCCAGGAATCGACTTCCTGAAACGGGCATTCCCCGGGGAGTTTGAATTCAGCGGGCCGATGACCGAGCGCTATGACTATATCTGCCTGAGGGAGAAGATTATCGCCCTCGAGGGCAAGGAGATGCGACCCAAACGGCAGCACCTGTACCAGTTTCCCCGTTTCTATCCCAATCACGAATACCGTCCGCTGGAGCCCAGCCTGTTTCCCGAGTGCATGCAGCTCCTGCAGCAGTGGAGCGACAATGCCGAGGCCATCGGGCATCTGCAGGGCGCCGACAGCAAGGTAATGGAGCGCGAATCCATCAGCCAGGTGTTCGACAACTGGGAGCGGTTCGGGGCCATCGGCGGCGCGTTATACGTTGACGGCAAGATGGTGGCGTTCACCTATGGCGTACCCATCAACGTCAACACGTTTGACCTGTGCGTCGAGAAGGGTGACATCAACTATAAGGGCGTTTATACCGTTGTGCGCCACAACTTCATGCAGCAGATTCCCGAGCAGTACACCTATATCAACCTGGAGGAGGATTTAGGCCTGCCGGGGCTGCGACGCGCCAAGTCGTCCTATCATCCCGCTTACCAGATCCAGAAAGACCGCGCCGTTTCCTATCCCGAATTGTCCATCCAGAGAGACGAGTTGAAGCGTGACGGCGTGCGCAACCTGATGCTGACGGTGTTTAACGACAGCGACAAGGCGCTGGACATCTTCTTCTCACGGATTTATAACCCAGTCGGCAACTATTGCCGTTGCCATGAGGGGCAAGTCGTTTCGGCAGCCCAGGCGCTCCCCTATCGCCTGCTCTATCACGGCCATCAGGCCGATGCCGTCTATCTCTACGCCGTGGGCACCCTGCCCGAGTGGCGCGGCCAGCACCTGATTTCGCGCTTGTTCAAGTATATGCACCGCGGCCTCTTGTGCCAGGGCAAAGTATTCTCCACGCTGCTGATTGAGCAGGAGGGCCTGCAGGACATGTACGAGAAACTCGGCTATGCCCAAGTGGGCCGAGCCCCCATTCAGAACGAAAATGTGGTGGAAAACGGCTTTGAGGCCTATGACCAGTGGCAACGGTCACGCCCCTGCGTGCTGCTGCAAGACGAGCGCAACTGGGAAACGCTGCAGGTCTATAGCCGCTTTGACAAGGCCTATTACCTTGTCAAGCCCCATTACAAGGGCATGGTGCGCGTCGTCAACGTTTTGGAGGCCCTGCGACTGCTTGCCGCCGCCCATCCCGACCAGTCGTTAACGCTACAGGTCACCGGCGACACACACATCAGCGACAACAACGGATGCTATGCCGTCGAGGGAGGCACCGTGCGCCGCATCCCCCGCTGCACCAGCATCAAGACCTCGCTCACAATCAATCAGTTAGCGGAATTTCTCTTCAAGGACAGCCCCCTCGAGATGCCCCTGATGCTGCTGTAATCCAGAAAATAAATCCTGATAGCCTTATTTGTAGCAACGATTAACGGACGATGTCCTCCTCGTTGATGCAATTCACGTGGCCACAGCCCTCGTCGCACAGGGAGCCGAAGGGGTCACTCTTGGCGGCAGGGAAACTGTAGAATACCCAGTGCACGGGCCTCTTGAAGCCGAACTTGCGGCCATTGTGCTCATGAACAGGCGCTTGATAGCACACTGTCACACCGCTCACATACTTGTCGTTATCGTAAGGGCTATACCTGACCCCATTGGTCTCGATATAGGCCAAATCCTCCCTGCAGTCGTGCTCGACGATGTTTGACGGCAACACGCGGTTGCCAGCCAGGACGTTACGGGCCACGGCAAGATACTCGGGCGTGGCGGTCTTTTCCCAACGACGGCTGGCATGGGCGAACCAGCCACACTCGGTCGCCCACTTGGCAACCTCCTGAATCGACACATCGGCGGCATCGGGATGGCGCCGCTCGAACAGGTTGAGCAAGAGCGACAACTCGGCGGCGGCACCCTCGAGCGAACCCTGCTCGGCGCGCCCGAGCACCGCAAAGAAGTTGTAGCACTCGTCGGCTGTTTTGTTATAAACCGTTGTGTCTGAGTGGGCATAGGCACGACCAGGAATAAACTTTCGGCCTTCTTTACCGTGCTCAATCAGGGCGGTGAAGTACTTGACGGCTTCGTCAAGGGGCATAAAACGGCCAGCGTCGGGTTCGCCCTTGAGGCACTTGCGGATAGCCTCCTCGGGGTGGAACTGGACACCCAAGGCGAAGGTTTTGTCGGTGCGCTCGATGGCCTCGATGATGTCCACACCGTCGGTCGGCGTCACGCCCGTCACGCGCAAGGGCGTCCCGGTCACGTCACCCACGACCTGGTGGTGCCACGAGGGCACGTCACGCACCAGCGCACTGCCCGTAATCGCAAAAAGCAACGAGGCGCTGTCGGTCACCACGACGTCATGCGGCGTGTAATGGCGTTTACCCTCGGCATCACGTTGCTCACGGTGGAGAAAATGGTAAAAAATGCCCATTTCATCGTAGAATTTCCCCAAATCCTGAATCAGCGGAGCCCCGGAAACGACCCCCAGCATCTGCATACCGCGGCACAGTCCCAGCACGGGAATATCGTGGTCCAGGCAATAGGCCATCGTGAGGTATTCCGACACGTCACGCGTCGCATTGGCGGGACTGTCGTCAAGGATGCCATGCCACGGTTGGGGCACGGCAAACAGCGTCGAGCTGATGTCACCGCCGCCCAGGAAAACAACCGCCTGCACACCGGCCAGCAGTTCGTCGGCATCGGTGCCATGATAGGTGTCACGCTTGACGATATCGGCATATTCCTGACGTAAAACGCCCATTTCATCGACAAATTCAGGGTACAGCACCGTGCCGTCATACTTAAAGCCCGCTGGGCGCAACTGGGGCAAAATGACCGCCTCGCCACCCGCCTGCTCAATGGAAAGGACGACACGCTCATAGGCGGCCTCGTTGGGCTGCCACGCCAGTCCGACGCGCACCCGTGCCTTGCCGTCGGTCGCACCAGCGGCAATGGCCACCAGGGCTAACAGAACCAACGTCCAATATCTCAATACCTTGTTTTCCATATCATTACATTAATAATTACTTCTCTTTTCTCATCTGTTGTCTAGCATTTCCAGCACTTGCTCGACGGGCAGGGCATCGACATGGTTACCGCCCTTTCCCGTCATCGGGTCGGCCATGAACAGGGAGTTCCACAAGGCCTCGGCAGTCGCCTCGATTGTCGCGGCAAAGATGGAAGACATCTGCCCGTTGGCGAGCACCGTAGAGGTGATTGTCTTGGCTCGGCTGTCAATCAGGTTCCCAGGGGCGACCGACATGGCGATGACGTAGTCGCCGCTACCGTTTGAAGCGATGCCGCCCGTCTTGGCCATACCCATCATGGCGCGCTTGGCGACGCGTTCCAGGTTGCGTGAGTCGAGCGGCGCATCGGTGACAACGACCATCATGCAGGAGCCGTCCACGTTCTCACTCTTGCGCACATGGTCGATGAAATCGTGCTTTTGGAGCTTTTGTCCCACCTGCACACCGTCAATCTCGAGGATGCCGCCATAGTTGGTCTGGACGAGCACACCGATGGTATAGCCGCCCAGCGTCTCGGGCAACACGCGCGACGAGGTGCCGATGCCGCCCTTGAAGCCGAAACAGATAGTTCCCGTTCCGGCGCCGACACAGCCCTGCTCCACGGGGCCTCCGTGGGCGTTATTGATGGCATCGATAACCATCTGGGGCGTGATGTGCATGCCGCAGATGTCGTTCAGTCGACCGTCATTGGTCTCGCCCACCACGGCATTGACCGATCGCTCCTGCTCGTTGCCGGGCTGCATCAACGTGTAACGCACGACGCCCTCGATGCCAGCCGCCACGCTCAACGTGTTGGTGAGCACGACGGGCGTCTCGATATTCCCCAACTCGTTCACTTGGGTCACGCCCGCCAGTTTGCCGAATCCGTTGCCCACATAGATGGCGGCCGGCACCTTGTTGCTGAAGATGTTACCCTGATGCGGCACGATGGCCGTCACGCCCGTGCGCACGCTATCGCCCTGGATTAGGGTCAAATGCCCCACCGTCACGCCTGGCACATCGGTAATCGCATTATAGGTCCCCGGCTGGAAAATCCCTGTTGGGAATCCCCACTCGCGCAAGGTCCTATGTCCCTGAGCCATGGTCATCAAGGCCCACAACAAGATTAAAGCCAAGAAAGAAAACCTTTTCATCATCTTTCACCATTTTTTTATTTATCGCAAATATACAACAATCATCTCAATTTGAGCCCGATTGGCCTTGATTTCACTCGCATTTTACTCAAATGGCATCACACCTTTATCTGTTCTACCGCTTTCTATAGGCCAGCATGATATCATGAAAAGACTTTTGGCGTGATGAAAAAAAAGAAGTACTTTTGCAGCGTAGTAGATACTTTCCACCTGTATTGTTGTTGACAATGAAACGATTTTACCTGCTGTTGATGATTATGCTGTGCATGCCGACGCTGCTATCGGGGCAGACGCCGGAGCAGATTGTCGTCCAGCAGGTCGACACCCTGCAACAGCAAGCTGTTGACTCGGTCCAGCACTCGAGCAAGTTGCAGAAAATGAAGACACGCCTGCAACAGCGCATCGACGACAAACTTAACGAGCCCTACGACACCACGCGCAACAGCGGCTACTGGTGGCGGGCGATGAAGCACGGCAAGGTGAACTTCAAGGACAGCACGATGGGCTATCCCAAATTTTTGATGTTCTGCTACAGGACATACGTGTGGGGCGACCACGCATTCAACAGCTATGACACCAACTATGTGAAAAGTACCGGCAAGAACTGGAAACTCATCCTGAAGAGCGACAACTGGGTGGACTCCTACATCGGTCACCCGCTTAAAAACGTGAACGAGGTCATAAACAGCCGACTGGTGTCCAGTATCGGTCTATCGCTGTCGTTCATGGCGGTGAGCGTGGGCTATGCGGTGAGTGTGAGCAATCTGATTCATGGCGGAAAATTGTCGAACAAGGTCGATTTCTCGTTCACATGCGCCCGGTTTACCGCCGATGCCTACTATTGGGAGAACAACAACGATATTAATGTGACCTATACCATCAAGAATTCGGGTGAAGGCCTTCAAAAGTTAAGACAATCGGGCATCAGCCGCAAAGCGATGGGTGTAACGGCCTATTACTTCTTCAACAACCGGCGCTATGCCCAGGCCGCGGCCTATTGTTTCTCGAAGTACCAAAAGCGCAGCGCCGGCTCGTGGTTGGGTGGATTTAGCCTGCAGCATTTTGACGTGCAATTTAATGTGGAAAAGATGTCTGAGGCGATGCGTGAATACTTCCCGACGCAGGCCGAGGCCCCGCGCATTCTCTACAACGACTATTGCCTGCTCTTCGGGTACGGTTACAACTGGGTGGTGAACCGCAAGTGGCTGTTGAACTTCACAGGCACCCCCTACATCGGCTACCGTTACAATCACTTCCACGACGACGGCACCATGCCGAGTGCCGTGTCGATCAACATGCGCGCCCGCATCGGCGCCGTGTACAACCACAAGCAATACTTCGTTGGCATCCAGGCGTTTGGCGACCATCACCGCTACAAGACCAAAATCAGCCGTCTTGTCAATTCCACACTGGACTTCAACGCCCTGGTGGGAATCAGGTTCTGATGTAACCAAGAATACCATCCCCTGACCGAACGACGGTAAATCCCGTTTCTTCCCAGATTGTTGTGAATGAGATTAACAAAGAGGCTGTGTCATAATTGCGACACGGTAATATAACCGTGCTATCGCACGGGAAATTATACAAATTTTTATTGTCCGGTAAAAAGTCTATTTGATTGTCTGATTGACAGTTGACTATTGATATCAACCTGTATTGGGGCTTGCTTTAGGGCCGCTCTCGCCCAACGGGCGAGCCTCTGAGTATGCCCGTGGTAATGCTGGCAATCGAGTGGAGCGAGAGAGCCAGCATCACCACGGGCAAGGACGTACGTAAGAATGTCGCTGAAGGCGACCCCCTTGACGGTTATGGGTATTGGGGTCGCCTCCAGCGACGATAGGGACGCATTGTGCCACCGGGGGTGCCTGCCACTTCACTCGCTTCGCTCGTTTCATGAGCAGGTACCCCCGGTTATGCAGATGACACCCTCCGGGTGTTTCGCTCGCATAAACGTTGGTATGCTATCATTTATTTCATTTTGTAATAATATGTTTTATTCAAGAATAATGTGTACCTTTGCGGATAAATAAAGTATCAGCTCAATATAACCCATTAATTTACCTTTTTTTTGACTCTTTTATTCGCTTTATAAACTTTAACCCTTCCAGATTTTATGAAGAAATTATTTTCTCTAGTTTTCGTCGCTCTGCTGGCAATGTCGGCATGGGCAGACACGTCTGTGACCTTTGACTTCACCGCTCAAGGCTATAGCGGTGGTCAGCAGGTTCATGAACTCACTGTTGGTGATGTGACAGTGACCTTTGACAAGGGCACCAACACCAACAATCCTCCCGCCTACTACACGGGTGGCAACGCCGTCCGTCTGTATCCTGGCAACACGATGACCGTAAGTGCCGCGACCAACATCAAGAAGATTGACTTCACTTTTGGCGCCAACGATAACACCAACAACATCCTGTGTGACGTGGGCAGCTATAACAAGGCTGGCAAGCAGTGGACCATCGGTTCGTCTGATCCCTCGACAGCTGTCGTATTCTCTGTCGACGGTACCAGCGGACATCGCCGCATCCAGACGCTGGTTGTCACCATCGAAGAGGCTAATCCCGTTACCGAGCTCGTTGCTCCCGTGTTTGAGCCCAATGGCGGAACCTTCACCGGCAGCCTGGCTGTAACCTTGAGCTGCGCTACCCAGAACGCCGACATCTTCTGGTTCTACGGCACCGAGGAGGATCAAGGTATGCACAACCACTACTATGGTCCTATCTACCTGACCGAAACCAGCACGCTGACCGCCTACTCGGTTAAGGGTAACGAGATGAGCGAATATGTGACGGTAACGTTCACCAAGGTTGAGCAGACCGTTGAGGCTCCCGTCTTCACACCTGCATCATGCGTGTTTGACGACCGCCTGGATGTGACCCTGACCTGCGCTACTCCCAACGCCACGATTTACTACAGTCTGGACAACGAGTTGTGGAGCCAGTACGAGGGTGCCATCCCCGTAACCGACAACCTCACCATCTGGGCCAAGGCCAAGGTGGGCGACGCGGAGAGCGAGGTAGTGAGCGCCACCTACACCAAGTCGACCAACATCACCGTCATCACTTTTGATCCCATGGTTGATATGGGTAGCGGTGCTGACCACGGTCGCCATGCCTTCACAGTGAGCAAGTATCCCGTGACCCTGTCTACCGGTGACGGCATGATTAGCGAAAGTGGCTCATATCGTTTCTATGCCCGCAATGACTCGTCGGGTCTCGTCATCAGCTCGATTGCTCCTATCCTCAAGATCGAATTCTTCGGTCAATTTGGTTACGCCGCCAAGCATCTGTCACTTGCCGAGGGCATCAGCGGAACCTGGACCACCGCAGGAGATGACGGCGTTTGGGAAGGCTATGCCCACGAGGTAGCCTTTGAATTAGACATGCAGGTTCGTTTCAACAAGATTATCGTTACCGTGGAAGGTATCTATGAGCAGGAATTCCCCATTGGCGATATCAACCACGACGGATTCACAAACATTACCGATGTGACCATGCTGAACAACATGTTGTTGAACGACTCCACCGATATTCCTGTTGATGCCGACCTCAACCACGATGGTGTATATAACATCACCGATTTGACCATGCTGATCAACCTCGTGCTCACGCAGTAAACGTAAAGCAGCAAGAGGTCACTTCGTCCTGACCTATCAGGCTCCAACTCCCGTCCGGGGTTGGAGCCTTTTGGGTTAATTAACATGGGGCATTACGACTTTAAAGCTATTGTATTGTATAGGGATATTTTCAAAATAATCATCTGGAAATTTTGATATGTTATGGAAATTTAGCAATTTTGCAAGCAAATTGATTAATTATGACCAATTTGTTATTAATTTAACGTATTAAGGGCGATTGATTAACAAATAATGCGAAAATATTACCAATTTGCTTTTACAATACTGATGATTCTGGGCCTGCTGGCATCTTGCTCGCAGGACGAAAAGAAATACCGTATCGGGGTGTCGCAATGCTCCGACGACATCTGGCGCGACAAGCAAAATTCCGAGTTGCAGATCGGCGCCTATTTCCATGACAACGTGGAGCTGCGTTTTGCTGCGGCCTACGACAGCGACGAGCGTCAAATCCAGCAGATTGACAGCCTGGTGGCTACCGGTATTGACCTGCTGATTGTGGCCCCCAACCAGGTGTCGACGATTTCGCCGGCCATCGACAGGGCCTATGACAAGGGCATCCCGGTGATTGTGTTCGAACGCAAGACCAACACCAAGAAATACACGGCCTATATGGGTGCCGACAACTATGAGATGGGGCACCTCATGGGCGAGTATGTCGCCTCACGACTGAATGAACGCGGCCGCATCATCGAGGTGATGGGTCTGAAGGGCTCTTCGCCCGCGATTGAGCGCCATAACGGCTTCAGGGAAGCCATTGCCCAGCATCCAGGCATCCAAGTGGTCGCTACCTTGCAGGGCGACTGGACCGAGCCGACGGCCTACAACACTGTCAAGCAATGGCTCGACAAGAACAAGGACAGCGGGAAGATCGACCTGGTGTTCGGCATGAACGACCGCACGGCAATGGGAGCCCGCAAGGCCTTTGAGGAGGCTGGAGGCGCGTTGCCGCTGTTTTGCGGCATCGATGGCCTGCCTGGCGAGAACGGGGGCATCAAGTTGGTGCTGGACTCGCTGCTGGATGCGTCCTACATCTACCCCACCCACGGCGACCAGTTGATTCAATTGGCAGTAGATATCCTCGAGGGGAGGCCCTACGAGAAAGAGACCAACTTGATGTCGGCCCTTGTTACCCAGGACAATGCCCGCGTGCTGTTGATGGAGAGCGAGGAAATCATGCGTCAGTCACACAGGCTGGAGCAGTTGAACGAGAAAGCCAGCCAATATCAGAATCAACTGGGCAACCAGCGCACGCTCATCTTTGTGGCCCTGGCCGCGATATTCCTGCTGCTGGCATTGCTTGTCGGCATCTACATGTATTACCTGCAGCGAGCCCGCATCCAGGACGAGCGCATGCAGATGGAGCGTGAACAGCTGGACTTCTACACCCAGGTGAGCCACGAGTTGCGCACGCCGCTGACGCTCATCCAGGGTCCGCTGGACCAGTTGTTAAGGACCAACGATTTTCGCGACGCAAGCGACAATGCGCGTGAACTTTTCAGTATCGTTCGCCGCAATACCCATCACCTCACCGCCTTGGTCAACAAGATGCTTGACGCCCAAGTGGGTATCCACAACCCAAAGATGTCGAGTGCCGAGGTTGATGCCATCACCGTGTCGCAGCCCATTGCTGTGCCTGCCGAAGTTCCCGAACAAGACGAAGACGCTCCCACGGTGCTCATCGTTGACGACAATGCCGACATCCGTGCTTACCTGCGCTCTATCCTGCAAAGCAAATACAGCGTGCTCGAGGCCGAGGACGGCCGGCGCGGACTTGAACTTGCCCGTGAACACGTGCCCGACCTCATCGTGAGTGACGTGATGATGCCCGTGATGAACGGTCTGGAATTCTGCCAACAGGTGAAAAAGGACGTCGTCTCGAGTCATATTCCCGTCATCCTGCTCACGGCCAGAGCGCTGGAAAAGCATCAGATCGAGGGCTATGAAAGCGGTGCCGACGCCTATATCACCAAGCCGTTCTCGCCGGAACTGCTGCTGGCCCGCATCGACAACCTGCTGCAAAGCCGCCACCAGCTCAAGGACCTGTGGGGCATGAAGCCCGCAACCGAAACTGTCGCTGCTCCAGCCGCGGTTGTTGTTGCACCTGCTCCAGCACCCATCGAGGACGCCTTCATTGCCCGATTCAAGAAGATCGTGGAGGAACGCCTGCCTGACAGCAACCTGAGTGTCGAGGACCTTGCCGCCGGCATGGGGCTGAGCCGTGTGCAGCTTTACCGCAAGGTCAAGGCTCTGACGGGTAGCACACCCGTCGACCTGCTGCGCAAGGCCAGGCTAGCTAAGGCCCAAACGCTGCTGCAGACGTCAACGCTGTCGGTCAGTGAGATTGCCTACCAGGTGGGCTTCGCATCTCCATCCTACTTCACCAAGTGTTACAAGGACGAGTTCGGCACCGCACCCGGCGAGGCACGCAAGTCCTGACAGAACTCGCTTACGCTCGTAGTTTAGAGTTTAGAGGGGCATCCGCAGGCCCGATATAAAAAGACAACTTTGACAACTGGCACAACTTTATTATTGTTGTAATCGTTGTCAAAGTTGTTTTTCATCAGCATCCGCATTCCTTCAATCAAGTAGATTAAGGAGTGCGGATGCCTCAGAAAATTCAGATATTTCAGTTGTTAACTAACCGGAGCGCGGACGCCAATCAAAGCCTTTTTTTGATTTCTTGCGAGCAACGCGAGCAATACCATTAACTTCGCGTCTTTGCGCCTTTGCGTGGGGTCTCGCATGCGGACGCCCCTCTAAACTCTAAACCCTAAACTCTAAACTGCGAGCGTAAGCGAGCATAATCAGTTGTTCATCACGACGGCGATCAGGGCGGTGACATCCGAGACGTTGATGACGCCATTGCCATCCATGTCGGAATTAGCCTGGTTGATCGGGCTAAAGTCGTCGTTGAGTACGGCATTGATCAGCAGGGTCACGTCGCTGATGTTCACCTCGCCGTCGCCGTTCACGTCGCCACGCAGGCCCGCATTCTTAGCGGTGAAGTAGCCCGGGTTGCTCGTGCCGCCGTCGATGTGGGCATAGGCTGCATCCACATGGTTGGCATCGTAGGTGGTGCCCCTGCCGCCCACCAGGCTGGAACTACTAGTGAACATATTACCAGATGAGGTAACAGCTGCTGTGCTCCACTCGCTACCGGCATAGATCGTAACCAAACCAGTGCAGCTTCTGAACATGCCTGTCATGTTGGTCACCTGGGCCGTGTTGAAGCTGCTCACGTCGAGGCTCGTCAACTGGCTGCAACCATAGAACATACTTGTCATGTTGGTCACCCGGGCCGTGTTGAAGCTGCTCACGTCGAGGCTCGTCAGTCTATTGCAGCCATTGAACATACTCGTCATGTTGATCACATTGGCAGTGTTGAAACCGCTCAAGTCGAGACTCGTCAACTGGCTGCAACGATAAAACATGTATGACATGTTGACCGCCCAGGATGTGTTCAAGTAGTTCAAACCACTCATGGAGGTAACGTTTGTCATCTCGCGGAACCAACCATAGGTTGTCGTGGGATGGGCTTCGGCAAATGACGAGTTGAAGACCACTTTTGTCACAGAAGCCCTGACGCTATACCAGCCGGGATTATTGCTGCCCGTGTTCATGTCGTAGGTCGTGCCCGAGCGACTGCTGCGCTGCCTGTCGTAGTAGAACGTCAACGTCGTGTTCGACGGCGTATAGCAGGCATAGGCCTCACTGCTGGTGGTGAAGTAGCCGGGGTTGCTTGAACCGCCATCGATGTGGGCGTAGAGCTTGTTGGTGTGGCTTGAGCTGTAGGTCGTGCCTTTCTCTCCCCTGATCTTGACACATCCCCGGAACATGTTCACAGAGTTGCTCGTGACCGTGGCTGCAGTACTCCAACCGTCACCCACATAGACGGTGACCAGATTGCTACAGCCATCGAACATGTAACGCATATTATTCACCTGAGAGGTGATGAAATTGCTCAAGTCCAAACTCGTCAGGCGGCTGCAGCCCTGGAACATGTAAGACATGTTCGTCGTCGTTCTCGTGTCAAGGTAGTTCAGGCCTGTGATGGACACAAGGTTGCTCATGTTGGAAAACCAAAGGTAGGTTGACTGGACACTTTTACTGCCCATCGAGGGATCAATCACTACCCGCGTCACCGACGTGGATATTCCGGCGCTATACCAGCTGGGATCAACGTTATACGGGGGCACGTAATAGATTGTGCCCGGACGGTTACTCCACTGGTCATCGCAATAGAATGTGAGCGTCGTGTTCGACGGTGTGTAGCAGGCATACGCAATAGTCTGGGCCGTCAGGTAACCGGGATTGGAACTGCCGCCGTCGATGTGGGCATAGGCCTTGTTGACGTGGCTGGCGTCGTAGGTCGTGCCCATGCCGCCCACCAGACTGGTGCAGCCCAGGAACATATCGGCTGAACTCGTCACGGCGGCAGTGCTCCAGTTCCTTCCCACTGTAATGGTGGTCAGATTGGTGCACTCGTTGAACATGTATTGCATGCTGGTCACCTTGGACGTGTTGAAACCGCTCAAGTCAAGACTTGCCAACTTATTACAGCTACGGAACATCGACGCCATGTTGATCACTCCAGAGGTATTGAGGTAAGATATGCCGAGAATGGACGACAGGTTGGTCATACCATCAAACCAACGGCAGGTTGATGTCGGACCGGCATTTCTAATCGACAAGTTAAAGACGACCTTGGTCACGTTGAGATAAGTGTTATCGGTGCGCCAGCCCGGGGCATTGCCGCCAGTGTTCAGGTTATAGGTCGTGCCCGGGCGGGTGTAGCGCAGGTTGTCGTAGTAGAACGTCAGCGTTGTGTTCGACGGCGTGTAGCAGGCGTAGGCCAATTTGACATCAGGATCGGTGAGGTAGCCCGGGTTGCTCGAGCCACCGTCGATGTGGGCATAGGCTGCATCGATATGATTGTCATCATAGGCCGTGCCCTGGCCACCCACCAGCTTGGTGCATTCATTGAACATGTTATCGGAAGAGGTAACTGCATCAGTGCTCCACCCGCTGCCGGCATAGATGGCTTTCAAGTTTTCACAAAGATAGAACATGCTAGTCATGTTAGTTACCTGGGCGGTATTGAAACTGCTCAGATCAAGGCTTGTCAAACTGCTGCACTGGAAAAACATTCTTCCCATGTTGGTCACTTTAGACGTGTTAAAGCCGCTCAAGTCAAGAGTAGGGATATGTAGGCAGTAAGCGAACATATAATTCATGTCGGTCACCTGGGCAGTGTTAAAGTTGCTCACGTCAAGGCTCGTCAAACCAGTACAGCCATTGAACATGACAGCCATGTTGGTCACGTTGGCCGTGTTAAAGTTGCTCACGTCAAGACTATTCAGTCTTGAGCAACCTGAGAACATGCATAGCATGTTCCTCACATTAGCCGTGTTGAAATTGCTCACATCAAGGTCTTGCAAGTTTGAGCAACCATCAAACATCCAGGACATGTCGATTACGTTAGCGGTGTTAAAGTGGCTCACGTCGAGACTTGTTAATGCCTCACAGTCCTCGAACATACTAACCATGATGATTACCTCTGACGTGTTGAGGTAATCCAATCCTGAGATGGATTGGAGGTTTTTCATGTCAGCAAACCAATTCCAGGTGCTCGTCGGGCGGGCAGCGGCAAACGATGGGTCAAAGACCACCTTGGTCACATTAGCATTGGTACCGTCTTCGTACCAATAGGTAAAAGTGGCGTTCCAACCAGAATCTAGGGCTTCGGCATCGCTCAGATCATAGGTCGTGCCCGGACGGGTGTAGCGTTGGTTGTCATAGTAGAATGTCAGCGTCAAGTTCGACGGCGTGTAGCAGGCATAAGCCTCTGGCTCCTTCTCGGTGAAGTAGCCCGGGTTGCTCGTGCCACCGTCGATGCGGGCGTAGGTCTTGTCCGTCGGGTTGGAGTCATTGTAGGTAGTTCCCCGGCCGCCCACCAGGGCATCGCAATACGAGAACATATAATCGGAGGCCGTCACGGCAGCAGTGCTCCAACCATTGCCCACATAGATGGTTCTCAAGCGATTGCAATCAAAAAACAGCATCCACATGTTGGTCACCTGAGACGTGTTGAAACTGCCCAAGTCAAGGCTTGTCAAAGCTCTGCAACCATAGAACATGCATTCCATGTCGGTTACGTTGGAAGTGTTGAAACTGCTTAGGTCAATGCTTGTCAAAGCTTCGCAACGGAACATGTGTCTCATGTCAGTCACCTGAGCCGTATTAAAGTTGCTCACGTCAAGGCTCGTCAAACTACTGCAACCACTGAACATGACAGCCATGTTGGTCACGTTGGCCGTGTTAAAGTTGCTCACGTCAAGGCTCGTCAGGGCTCTCAAGCCATCGAACATAGATTCCATCGTGGTCACGTTGGACGTGTTGAAACTGCTCACGTCAAGGCTCGTCAAGAGTTCGCAACTTCTAAACATGTAACCCATGTCGGTCACCTTGGCGGTGTTGAAATGGCTCACGTCAAGACTCTGCAATGCATAGCAATCAGCAAACATCCATCTCATGTCGGTCACCTCGCTGGTGTTCAGGTAGCTCATGCCCGTGATGGATTGAAGATTATTCATACCATTAAACCAATCGTAGGTGGTCGTCGGGCGAGCATTCGCGAATGAGGGGTTAAAGACCGCCTTGGTTACATTGGATTTGGTGCCGTCAGCGTACCAACCGGGTTGATAATAGTCCTCGTTCAGGTCGTAGGTCGTGCCCGTGCGGCTGCTGCGGTAGTTGTCGTAGTAGAACGTCAGCGTCGTGTTCGACGGTGTGTAGCAGGCATAGGCCTCGGCAGCAGCGGCGCCGAGGGCACACACCATGGCCGTCATGAGGGCGACCAAACGAAGAAGGAGTAAATGATTTTGTTTCATAGTAATTCCAGTTAAAGGTTAATATCTGCCGCAAATATAGCAAATATATTAATAAGTTGCAAGTTTTGGTCTTTAGTTTTTAGTCCCTAGTCCTTAGTCCCTAGTCCCTAGTTGGCATCCGCACGCGGGGGCCTCACGCCAAGACGCTAAGGCGCGAAGTTTTTTTTCAAACAACTTGAACAACGGTAAACAACCAGGACAACTTTTTATATTGTTGTTCACCGTTGTTTACCGTTGTTCAAGTTGTTTGATCAAAGAGCGCGGATGCCAATCAAAGCCATTTTTTGATTTCTTGCGAGCAACGCGAGCAATACCATTTACTTGGCGTCTTTGCGTCTTTGCGCCTTTGCGTGGGGTCTCGCATGCGGATGCCCCTCTAAACTCTAAACCCTAAACTGCGAGCACCAGCCCGCATCATCAGTTGTTCATCACGACAGCGATCAGGGCGGTGACATCCGAGACGTTGATGACGCCATTGCCATCCATGTCGGAATTACCCT
>CACYSG010000047.1 GCA_902776955.1 uncultured Bacteroidales bacterium
TCCTTTGAAGACGAATACCGCAAACACCTGCAACATGCCGGAATTGAATGGAATGACTACCGCCTGACGTGATTGGCCCCCTTCAGGGCCCATCGAGAGAGAGTCTTGCTCCCCAGGCCACACGAGGCCTACGGCCTGTGCGCCCTGGGTTGCCTCAATTCAAGGCCGCTGGCCTTGTCGTGGTCTTCGACCACATTGGCCTCCACCTTTTATCGGGTGAGCGCGATTTAAACTGTGTCAAGAGGAGTTTTGCAACAGCCTCAATGGTCACCACCTTTTATCGGGTGAGCCTCTTTATTTCGGCGACCGTTAATCTTGGGCTGAATGCTTGCATAGTTCAAGAATTTTTGCGTTATTTGCATACAAGTTGTGCTTGCGGTAATTGGTATCTATTTTTTATTGTCGCTATAGTGCTGATAATCAGTAATGTGCATCTTTTAAAAGTATCATTCTATTAACTTCTTAATCTTACCAACAACTTTATGAAGAGATTACATTTTATTAAGACAACCAGCCCATCGGCCATTTTTCTTGCTATGGTGGTGGCGCTGATGGCTCTCGTGCCGGGAACAGTCTGGGCACAGACCTTGTATTCCAATGGACTGCGTTATAACATCATCGGAAACGATGAACTGGAGGTGACCTACCTGATGCATAATTTATCGTCGGGCTACGAGGGCGATATTGTTATTCCTGCCCAGGTTACCGATTTTGGCGCGACTTACCGGGTGACCTCTATCGGTGAACGTGCCTTTTATCGTTGCGATGCCCTCACCAGCATCGTGATCCCCAACTCGGTGCGCAACATCGGCAAGGAGGCCTTCTTTGATTGCGAAGCCTTGACCGTCCTAAACCTGCCCCCTTCATTGGAAACGATCGGCGAGAAGGCTTTCATGTGGTGTGATGGCCTGACCAGTGTCACGATTCCGAGCACAGTGCAGACCTTGGGCGTTAAAGCATTCTACGGCTGCAAGGGCCTGACTAGTGTGACTGTCGGCGCCCGTGAGATCTGTGATGAGGCTTTTGATTACTGTTCAGCCATTACCGAGGCTCATATCGGCCCCAGTGTCGAGGTCATCGGTGTGGCTCCTTTTACGAGCTGCGACACCTTGACCACGATCACGGTGGATGAGGGCAACCCGTTCTTTGACTCCCGTGACGGCTGTAATGCCATCATCCAGACGGCAACTCAAAACCTTGTGCAAGGCTGCTATACGACAGTCATTCCCCAAGGTGTTGTGTCGATTGCCGATGGAGCTTTCAGGGGGCATGATAAACTGACGGAATTCATGCTTCCGTCTTCGGTTACAACGATTGGCGCCCTTGCTTTTTCAGGCGCTGCTGTTATCGACGTGACCATCCCTAATACGGTGACGCATATAGGCGATGCCGCATTCTTTGGCTGCTCATCCCTGGAGAGCATCACATTCTCAAATGCGATGACCGTCATCAGCGATGAGATGTGTCGCCAATGTCGTAAATTGGTGAGTGTGACCATCCCCGATGGAGTGACGCGCATCGGCGATTTTGCGTTTTACATGTCTAGCGTTGAGAATATGTCTTTAGGCAATACGGTTACCGAAATCGGCAATTATGCTTTAGGCTGGAATGAGTTCACTCAGTTGGATCTTCCCGCCTCGCTCGTAACGATAGGCGATGATGCCTTTCAATCATGCTCAAAGCTCACAAGCCTGGTCTTTCCTGGTTCGCTTGTCTCGATAGGCGAGTATGCTTTTTCACAAAACACTGCCTTGACTTCGGTCTCTTTCCCTCACTCGCTCAAGACAATTGGCCGCGGTGCTTTCTATGAATGTACCAAATTGACAAGCGTCGTGATTCCCAACTCTGTCACGAATATCGAACCGTCTCCTTTCGATGGGTGCCGAGATGTGATATCGATTGTTGTGGAGGAGGGGAATCCCGTTTACGATTCCCGAGGGCACTGCAATGGTATTATCGAGACAGCCACCAATAAGCTGGTTCAAGCCTGTCAACGGACAGCAATTCCCGACGATGTCAGCATCATCGGAGATTACGCTTATGGGGGTCAGAGGTATGTGTATTCTGTCTCGCTTCCCAATTCGCTCAAGGTCATTGAGAACGGAGCCTTCGCCGATTGCCCTTATCTGTCGAGTATTGTCATTCCCGACTCGGTGGTCAGGATAGGCAACTCGGTCTTCACTTACTGTGTCAGGCTCAAGAGTGCCACCTTCGGCGCTTCGGTTGCCGAAATCGGGACTTACATTTTCAGCAATTGTTCCAATCTTACTGATGTTAAGTGCCGCGCCCAGGAGCCTCCTGCTTGTGTGACTACTTCATTCAGCGGAGTTTACACCAAGGCCACCTTGCATGTGTTGCGCCCCTCGCTCGATGCCTATAGGGCTCACGAGGTGTGGAGCCAGTTCACCAACATCGAGGCGCTGCCGGGAGCAGGTCCTGGTGACATGAACGGTGACGGCGAGTTCACGGTGAGCGACATCACGCTGCTCATCAGCGCAGTCGTTGGAGCCGATGAAAACGTCGAGTACAATGCCGATGCTGATGTGAACGGTGACGGCAACGTGAACATCACCGACGTCATCCAGCTCATCAACCAGATGATTTCAGCGCGTTGAGACACAACGCTGTTTTCTTTACCCCTACATTTTATAAATAACAAGCAGGGGTGGTGTGTCATAATAACGTCGTTGGTTTTTAATCGGCCTTACGGCCGAGAAATTAAGAAAATAATTATATAAAAATTAGACAATACGGTATTTTTGTGTAATTTTATTAATAATTTTTTTTAATTTCTCGCGCGGAGCGCGATTCAATTTGCAACGAATGAATTATGACACACCCTCCTTGTCCGTTTTCTGGCGGTCTGAGGGGCGCAAAAGTCCGCTTTTTGGCATGATGGATGAAAAAAAATCCCAAAAACACTTGCTTGATAAAAATGTATTAGTAATTTCGCAACATCAAAACGATAGTAAAATCAATAAAAACTATGATTTACAAATTCAAAATCGTCTCGGACGAGGCCGAAAACTTCAAATTACAGATTGCCATCGACTCGACGGCAACGTTCATGCAGTTGCGCAACATCATCCTCGAGTCGGCAGGGTACAGCAAGGACCAGATGGATTCATTCTACATCTGCGACGACGAGTGGCACAAGGAAAAGGAAGTCACCTGCATGGACATGGGGTCAGAATCCGATGAGGACATCTGGATCATGGACGATACACAACTCGACGAACTCCTCGAGGACGAGGGACAGCGCATGAAGTTCGTCTTTGACTACATGACCGAGCGCTTCTTTAAGGTGAAGCTCAAGGCCGTGCTTCCCGGCAAGTCGCTTCATGACCCCTTGTGTGAGAGCAAGGTGGGAACGCCGCCCGCCGAGAGCGTGGATATCGCCGACTTCATCACCATCCCCAAGATTCCCGATGCCAGCAAAATCGAGGCCATCGACAAGAGCGAATTCTACGGTGACGAGGGGTATAACGAGGACGAAATCTCCGACTTTGAGGAGCTGGAAGGTCTCGATAGCGATTCCTACAATTTCTAATGTCACCCGCGTGCACACGCACACATGATAATTGTGTGAAAAAAGAGGATTTTTTTTGTTGCTTCAACAAAAATCACTATTTTTGCACTTTGTAAACAAACCGATTACAAGAGTTGAATTAAAAGAGAAGGACATGAAGAAATTAGTTTTAGTATTCGCTCTGTTGTTCTCCTTGGGTATGGTATCCTGCGTCAAGGATGCCGGCCAGGAAAAGGAAACAGGTACTGTCGAGGGGGATACGATTGAGAATGCCGACACCGCTCAACAGGTTACCGGCATCGCCATTGACGGCGCCATGAACAGCGTCATCCTCAAGGTGGGCGACGACACGCTGCAGTTCGACTATCCCGAGCTCGACCCCGACCATCGCGCCTCATGGTCCATCAACGACACGGTCACCGTGAAGTATTATGTGACAGCTAGCGGTGATAGCGTCACCGACGTCGTCCAGGGCGATATCTCTTGACGCTGTCAAGGGGTTGCGAGAAGGACAACTTTACTGATTGACCAAAAAGTCCTTTTAGCGTTTTGATAGAAATGTGCGGTAGTAGCTCAGTTGGTAGAGCATCAGCTTCCCAAGCTGAGGGCCGCGGGTTCGAGTCCCGTTTACCGCTCTAGATAACGATGACGGTATGTCAAAAAACTGACTAGGTAGCTTAACCGTGCTTACGCACGGGAAATTAACCAAATTTTAAAATTAAAATTCGTTGTATAGTGATTTTTATACCAAATTTTAAATATAATTTGTTTAATTTCCCGCCCGCAGGGCGGTTATAGTTCCAGCATTTGAATTTTGACAGGCCGTCCCTCTTTTTTACTGATAGAATGAGAAACGCCCTTGGCCCGCATTGCCCCTGGTGGTGATGAGGTCGTCCAAGGGAACTAAAACAGATTGAAAGAAATGAAGGGAATTGTACTGGCAGGTGGCTCCGGGACTCGCCTTTACCCGGTGACTAAGGGTATCTCCAAGCAATTGATACCGATTTATGACAAGCCGATGGTGTATTACCCCATCTCGGTGTTGATGCTTGCGGGCATTCGTGAGATATTGATCATATCGACGCCGCAGGACTTGCCGATGTTTCGTCGTCTGCTGGGCGACGGCAGCGAGCTGGGTGTGAGGTTTGAGTATGCCGAGCAACCGCGTCCCGAGGGCTTGGCCCAGGCGTTTATCATCGGTGAGGAGTTTGTGGGCTCTGACTGCGTGTGCCTCGTGCTGGGCGACAACATCTTCTACGGCCAGAGTTTCACCCGCATGCTGCTTGACGCGGTAGAGCGCACCGAGCGCGATAACGTGTGCACCCTGTGGGCCTATTCGGTCAAGGACCCGTGCCGCTTTGGCGTGGTGTCGTTTGACGAGAACGGCAAGGCCGAGACCCTGGAGGAGAAACCCGAGCGTCCCAAGAGCAACTATGCCGTGACGGGACTCTATTTCTATCCCAACGATGTGGTGAAGATTGCCAAGACCATCAAGCCGAGTGCCCGCGGCGAGCTGGAAATCACGACAGTGAACCAGGAATTCCTCGCCCAGGACCGTGTTCATGTCCAGACGCTGGGCCGCGGTTTTGCATGGCTTGACACGGGAACGAGCGAGTCGATGTCCGACGCGTCCAACTTTATCGCCACCATCGTCAACATGCAGGGTGTGCAGGTGGCAGCGCTTGAGGAGATCTCCTTCCGCAAGGGATGGATCAACGCCGAGCAGCTGATGGCCCTCGCCGAGCCCATGAAGAAGAACAATTACGGACAATACTTGATGAAACTGGCTCAGAATGGAATCTGACAACATGAAAGTTGCCCGATTGATCGAGTTGCCCAAGATCAAGGATCCTCGCGGCAACCTGACCTTTATCGAGAGTGGCCAGCAAGTGCCATTTACCGTGATGCGCAACTATTGGATATATGATGTGCCCAGCGGTATGTGGCGTGACGGCCATGCGTTCAAGGAGCAGCAGGAATTCATTGTTGCCTTGAGCGGTAGCTTTGATGTCGTGGTCAATGACGGAACCCATGAGCGCACGTTCCATCTCTCCCGTCCCCAGATAGGACTGTATATTCCCAACTTGACATGGCGCCACATCGACAATTTCTCGACCAACTCGGTGGCGCTGGTCCTAACCAATACATATTACAACCCGGATGATTATATAGAAGAATTTGAAAATCTTAAAGCCCTAAAAAATGGAAAAACTGAATGACCAAGAGCGAATCAAGATTCATCGGCAGTCAAGACTGAATGATTGCCGCGTGATAACCCTGAGCAGGCATCACCATGCCAACGGTAACCTGACGGCCGTCAACAACGGCATCGACTTGCCGTTTAATATCGAGCGCACATTCTATATCTATGATGTGCCGGGTGGTGCCGAGCGTGGCGGTCACAGCCACTACACGTGCCACGAGTTCATCATCGCCATCAGCGGCAGCTTTGACGTGACCGTCGATGATGGTACCGACAAGTGCACCTATACGCTGAACCGTCCCTACCAGGGGCTGCTTGTCGTGCCCGGCATCTGGCGCACATTACAGAATTTCTCGTCGGGCTCGGTGTGCCTGGCTTTGGCCTCTCACCACTTCGACGAGGACGACTACGTGAGGGAATACGATGACTTCTTGCGCCTCAAGGGCAAGGAACAGGAGTAACCTCTTGCGTAAAATGATTGATAATTAGGAATTTAAAAGAATATGATACAGTACCCATTTCTTGACTTGGCATTGAGTAACGCCCCCTATATGGAGGAACTCAAGGAGGCCGCATGCAAGGTGATTGAGCGGGGACGCTACCTGCACAGTTCCGAGACCGAACTGCTGGAACAGGAAATCGCCGGCGTGTGCCAGACGAGGTTTTGTGTGAGCGTGAGCAACGGTCTCGACGCCCTGCGGCTCATCATTCGTGCCTATAAAGAGATGGGCGTGCTGCATGAGGGCGATGAGGTGATTATTCCCGCCAACACCTATGTCGCCAGTGTGCTTGCCGTGAGCGACAATGGGCTGGTACCCGTGTTGTGCGACCCCAACGAGGTCACGATGAACTTGGACAGCGCTCTGCTCGAGGGACTCATCACGCCCCGCACCCGTGCCCTGATGCCCGTGCACCTCTACGGCACGCCGTGCTGGGACGAGGAACTGATGAACGTGGCCCGCAAGCATGATTTGCTCATCATCGAGGACAACGCCCAGGCCATCGGCGCCCGCAGCGCTATCGACGGCATTAACGGGACCCGCGTTACCGGCGGACTGGGCCATGTGGCGGCCATCAGTTTCTATCCGACCAAGAATTTGGGAGCCCTGGGCGATGGCGGTGCTGTGGTGACCAACGACGAGAAATTGGCATCAATCGTGCGCGCGCTGGCCAATTACGGGGCCGACCGCCGTTACCATAACATCTATCAGGGACTTAATTGCCGCCTCGATGAGATTCAGGCGGCGATGCTGCGCGTGAAACTGCACCACCTGGACGAGGAGAATGACAACCGCAATGCGGTCGCTCTGGCCTACAAGGAGCATATCACCAACCCGCGCGTCACGACTCCCGCAACCTTTAAGGGCATGAAGCAGATTTGGCACCAGTATGTGGTGCGGGCCGAGCAGCGCGACCGTTTCCGCAACTATCTCGCCGAGCAAGGCGTGGGCTCTGATATCCACTATGAGACTCCCGCTCACATGCAGCCGTGTTACAGCACGCTACGGCATGTGCCGCTGCCGGTGACCGAGCGCCTCGCCGCCGAGGTGGTGTCGCTGCCCATCGCTCATCCCATCACCCCCGACGACGCCCGCAAGATCGCCGAAATCATCAATAACTACTAAGGCCGGCAAGTAGAGACATCATCGCTATGTTGAAGCCTGGTATGAAACGGTTTGTGTTGCTCACCCTGCTGGCCCTGTTGCCGGCATTGCTGCTTGTGGCGCTCTATGTGGTGAGGGACCCGTTTCATGTCGTCAAGCCCTACAAGGGTAAAATCTATGAGCCGGGTGACACGATTTCGCTCACCATCAACTGGGGCCACGTCACGATTGAATCCTACAAGTATTTTGACCCGCAGGGGCATTTTGATTCGTTCATCTTCGGTTCCTCGCTGTCAGGCTATTACCGCATCGCCGACTGGCAGCGGCACTTGCCTGCCGACGCCCATCCGTTCCACTTCAACGCGTCGCGCGAGACACTGTACGGCATCTTGAACAAACTCGAATTTCTCAAGTCCCGCGGAGTGAAAATCAAGCATGCGCTGCTCATCATCGAGGACGAGATGCTCATGAGGCGTCCGCTGGACGAGGATGTGCTGTTTGTCCAGCATCCGCAGACCGCCCCTAACGTGTCGTGGTGGCAATTCCATCAGTTGTATTTCAATGCCTTCCGTCAGCCCGAGCTGGTGGCCTATATGTTGTGTCCCGGCCCCATGACCGAGCGGGTGCTTGAAAAAGGATATGCCACGCGGGATATCACCAACCGCATCGAGCCTATCAACGAGGGCTATTACCGCTATGCCGACTCACTGATAGCGGTCAACCCGTCGGCCTTTTACACGCCGGAGCACATCGCGCAGTATTCACGCCCCGAAAAGACACTGCCGTGCCCACCCAAGATTTTGCCGCATGTCAAATCCCTGCTGAACGCCATTGCGACGATACTGTTCAACGATGAGACCGATTTCCAGATCATCATCCCGCCGCATTATGGCTATGAGGCGATTGCCAGCAGCGACCTGTACACGATGGAAAAGATTTTCGGCCAGGAACGCGTGCATGACTTCAGCCATGACCCTGCCTTGGGCACCGACCTGCATTACTATTACGACGAGGGACACCTTGTCGCCCGACAGTGCGGCCGTCTCATCGATAGCGCCTACAATGCCGTGACCTTGCCCTCGCCCTACCTCAAATAATTCTTGATAAATGGAATTCTTTCCACTTTGGCGGGGAAGGATTCGGAATAAGCTGACAGGATGATTACAATCAGGGAATATGAGCAACGGGACATGGCCGCAGCCATGGAGATTTGGAACGAAGTGGTGCGTGATGGTATTGCGTTCCCGCAGGTCGAGGAATTGACCGAGCAGGAAGCTAACGATTTCTTCCTCAGCCAGTCCTATACCGGCATCGCCGAGGATGGAGAAACCGGCGAAGTCGTCGGCCTATACATCCTGCATCCCAATAACGTGGGCCGGTGCGGTCATATCTGCAACACTAGCTATGCCGTCAGGTCGGACAAACGTGGCCTGCACATCGGTGAGCAACTGGTGAAGGACTCGCTGGCGATGGGTGCGCGACTGGGCTTCACCCTCTTGCAATTCAATGCCGTGGTGGCATCAAACATCCATGCCCTGCATCTGTATGAGCGCCTGGGTTTTACTCAACTGGGCCGTATTCCCCGGGGCTTCCGCATGAAAGACGGCCACTACGATGACATCATCCTCCACTATATAGAATTGTAGGAAAGAGTTTGGCTGCGGCACGCAGCGTAAATCCCAAGCCTAATCTTGCTTGCAGCCCTCGCCGCTTGCCTGTTCACAGCATTTCTTTTCACCCTCGCTTTGGGGAATGATGGCCTGCGCCTCGTAGCCGAATTTCTTGAAGGCTTCGATTAGGTTCTCGGCATTCGTCTTGTCGGCGTCATATTCGATGGTGACCATCTGATCGGGGATGCTGGTCTGTATCTTCTTTACCCCTTTCTCATATTTCAGGTTGCCCTTGATTTTGTTCTCGCAGTTCTCGCAATGCATCGGTGGCGTTGTCGTCACCACGAGCGTTTTGATGTCCTTTGCCAAGCCGACGGTCATCGTCAGCAACATGGCGATCAATAAAACTAATTTCTTCATTTCTATCTTGTTTTATTTTTTAGCCTTTAGCCTTTAGCTTTTAGCCATTAGCCATTAGCCTCTAAACTCTAGCCTCTAAACTCTAAACTTCAAGTCGAAGACTTAAATCACAATCTCCCTATATTGATGCGTATTCCCGCATAGACCATCGCACCGTGAACGGGTCCCCACACCATTGTCGGGTCAAACTTCTCGCTCCAGGGGTCGGCGGCATTGATGATGGTCTGCTTTTGGCGCACTCCCGTCAGGTTCTCGCCACCGATGTAAACCGAGAAATGGCGGAACCACCGCGTCACCTGGGCCGACAACTGCTCAAAGGCGTGGAAACGGCCGGACCATGACAGCGTGCCGTCGGGTAGGGTATAGGGGGTGGGCATACGGCCTCCGCCATTCAACTGCAGGGTGACGTCAAACTGCCACAACTCCAGCGGGGTCTTGTAACTTGCCGTGAGCAAGCCCTTGTAACGGTTGGTGAGCGGTTTCTCCAGCAACAGGCCACCATAGGTGGTCTTTACGTCATTCCAGCGGTAGGCGGCGGTCAGCTCGAGCCCGCTGATAATGGGGTAGGAGGCGTCCACCTGGTAGGTGTTGGAATAGGACTTGCCGTCAAGGTTCGCAATGCGTATCAGTGACGCATCGGTGTCATAGTCCACCACCGCCTGGTTACCAAAGCGGGTGTGGTAATATTCCAGATTGAGTTTGAGCGTCTTGCTCCACAGGGGAATCAGCAACGAGGCGCTCGCGCCATAGTTCCATGCGTTTTCTTGCTCCAAGGGCTCGATGACGAGCCTCCTGCCGCTTGCCAGCAGGTAGTTGTTCTCGGCCAACGCATGCACCGTGCGGTAGCCTTTGCCCGCCGAGAAGCGCAGGCTCACCACCTGGTGAGGGGTCACCTTGAGGTGGAAAAGGGGCGTGACGAAGGCGCCGTAGAGGCTGCTGTGATCAACGCGCAATCCCGCCATCGCCACCAAAGCGTCGGTGAGCGTATAGGTGTACTGGGCATAGGCGCCCGTGGTCGTTTCCTGCTCTTTGCCCGCATCAAAACCGCTGTTGAGCAGGTCTTGCTTCAGGTAGTCGTGAGCGAGCGAGAGGCCAGCCGACAGATTGTGCCCCACGGCTAGATCGGTCTCAAACAGCAGTTGCGCATAGGCGTTTTTCTGGTTGACGTGGTAGCTCTTGTGGCCCCATGCGGCATCCATGTTATGTGACGAGAAGTTGCCCATTAGTGCGATGTTGGTGCCGTGCTCGGGATTGAGGATGAAGGCATGCTTCATGTAACCCTCATAGCGTTCGGTCTTGATGTCGATGCTGTAGAGGTGGTGGGCATTGGGGGCGGTGTGATGCGTCTGCCCGCCCTTGCGTTTCTCGTTGATGACGCCCACGCCGGCATGGAACAGATACTTGTCGCCCCGCCATTTCCAACGGTTCTGCAGGTTCACCTGGCGCACGTTGGGCTGGTCCAGAAAGCCGTCGTGGTTCATGTCGTGATGTCCCCAATCGTCCTGATAATGTGCCAGCAGTTCGGTGCTTAGGCGCTGCGTCAGGTGCACGTTGCCGTCGGCGTTGGCCTCGAAACGTCCCAGCGAGCTGCCATACAGGTTGACGGTTACTCCCGGGTCGTTGTCGGGCTTGATGTACTCGATGTCGATTTGTCCCGTCATGCTCTCGTAGCCGTTGCGCACCGACGAGGCCCCCTTGGACACTTGAATGCTGTTCATCCACGGCCCAGGCACATAGTCCAGGGCATAAGGGCTGGCGGCGCCGCGCCAGTTGGGAAGGTTTTCGGTGAGCATTTGGACGTAGGTGCCGCTCAGGCCGAGCAACCTGATTTGCTTCGCTCCGGTGGCGGCATCGCTGTAGTTCACGTCGACCGACGGGTTGGTGGTGAAACTCTCACCCAGGTTGCAACAGGCCGCCTTGAACAATTCCGCGCGGTTGATGCGCATCCCGTTCTCGGCCCCGGCCACACGGCTCATGCCCGGGCGACGGGTCGTCACGGTCAGTTCCTCCAGTTCGCGCGATTTGATGGTGTCGGTGCTGTTTTGCGCCCATGCTCCCAGTGCCGCGAGCATAACGATGCCCGTGACAAGGCATCGCAGGCACTTGTGGGTACCCCGTCCAGGGAACGGCGATATGCGGCAAGAGTGAGTCATTTGAGCCCACAAAGGTAAGCATTTTTCCCCACTTTGCAAGATTATGGTATACAGTGTCAGGGCAAACGCACCAAAATCGGTTGTGCGCGACAAGTCATTCTGTGTGTCAGACGCCCAAAGGGCGGCACAAGTAAGGGGAGGGTGTTGCAAAACTCATGTCTCTTTATGGTGATCGCGCTGCGCGCGAGAAATCAAAAAAATTATTAATGAAATTATAATAAAAATTTATTATATTTTGATTTTATACGTTTTTCTTTGATTTCTCGGCCGTTAGGCCGATTTAAACTGTGTCAAGTGGAGTTTTGCAACAGCATCATGGATTGTTGCATGATTATCCCGGGGTGACGCAATCCACTTCGCTATCGCTCAGCGAATTACGTTACCCGGGGTTACTCAGAGGCCACCCTCCGGGTGTTTTTTTGCGACTCCTTTAGGTGCGGTTGCTTTGATTCGGCGTGCGCAATATTTGCTCATCTACAGAGCGGATAAGTTGAGTATCAACGATTTATTGTCGTTAAGCTCGGGTCGTTTCAGGTGAACTCGATGATGGCAGCGACTTCGCCTCCCACCGTCAGCGCAACCACTATGGCGCCGTCTGTCCGGTAGATAGTCGGGATGAGGCTATCGCCCAGTTTGGCTGCTACACGATACTCGACCCTCAGTCCCTTGACCTCGAAATCGTCGGGCAGCAGTTCCATCGCCATGCGGACATAGTTGGCGTTGTTCATGTGCTTGTTGTAGTCGATGTCGGCGCGGAGCACCTTGATGGGCTCGAGCGTTTCCCCGCCTTGTTTAGGAAGAATAATCCGGCGGTCCCGATAGTTCATCTCCAACTCGGGCTCCAGCGTCATCGAGGCGATGGTGGCATCGTCCACGCGTTTGAGTTTGCCGTTGGCCAAGTCCACAAACGCTCCCATGCTCCATGTCTTGTAGCAGGGTTTGCCCTGGGCATCACAGATGAACGTGTTGCGGAAGCCGAACATGGGCTTCATCCCATAGACCGAGGTTGTCACGGTCAGTTCCTCCTTGTACACAGGCACCCGGATGATTTCCACTTGACGGAATGCCAGCAGCTGGGCCATGTTCTGCTCAGCGAAATATTGTTTCACGACAGGCTCCGAGTCGATCCACATCTCGGAGCAGTCCTGCATCATCTGTAGGGCGGAATAGAGCTTGAGCCGTCCCTCGCTGTCACAGGTGCTTGTGGTTACTTTATAATTCAGGCTGTACATGATGGCTTACTCATTCATGGCCTTTTCTACTCAGGCGTTAGTATCAGATTTTTTTGATGACCTTTGCGGGGACGCCGCCGACGATGGTTCTGGCAGGTACGTCCTTGTTGACCACGGCGCCTGCCGCCACGATGGCACCCTCGCCGATGGTGACGCCCGGCAGGATGGTGACGTTGGCACCGAGCCACACTTTATTGCCGATGCTGATGGGGTGGAACTCCATGTCGCCGCGGCGGTCGGGGTCCTGGGCGTGATTGATGGTGCACAGGGTGGCATTGTGGCCTATCAGGCAGTCGTCGCCGATGACGATGCCGCCCTGGTCCTGAAATTTGCACCCGGCGTTGATGAACGTGCGCTCGCCCACCACCGTGTTGCGGCCGAAGTCGGTGCAGAACGGCGGGAACATGCCCACGGTCTCGGGCACCTCGATGCCCCATAGCTCGGACAGCAACCGGCGGATTTCCTCCGGCTCATGGAACTCGTTGTTCAACTTGGCGGTAATCTTCTGGGCCTCGCGGCTCGCCTGGTGCATCAGCAGATGCGCCTCGGAGCCGGCCTCTACCTTCTGACCCGAGGCAATGTATTCTTTATATTCCTGAATAGTCATATGGTTCAATTTAAGTTACGGCTGCAAAGGTACACATTATAGCCTTGACGGCGGTTATCCGAAACCTCGGGAAACTTACCACGATTATTGTTTTCGCATCGAGGCGACATAGCCTGATGGCGTCGTCCCCTCGTGTTTCTTGAAATAGCGGGTGAAGTGCTGGGGATATTCAAAGCCCAGTTCGTCGGCCACTTGCGACACTGTCATGCCGCCAATCATCAGGCTCTTGGCGCGGTTGATGAGGAAACGCTGGATGATGCGCGTGGGGCTGTCGCCGGTGGCGTTGCGGACGAGGTCGCCGAAGTAGCTCGGCGACAGGCACAGCTCCCGGGCGCAGTGCTTCACGCTGGGCAGACCGTGGCGGCGCTGCAGCTGGCCCTCATAGTAGTCGGTGAGCACCTTCTGGAAGCGGGCCAGCAGGTCGCTTCGCTCGGCCGACGAGGTCTGGAACTGCCGCTGATAAAACAGCAGGCAGTAGTCGCACACGAGCACGATGTAGTCCTGGATGATGCGGTCGGTTAGCGACGTTTGTTCCCTGTGGCTGATGAACGTGCGTATTCTCTCCATCAGTTGCCACAGGACCTGTTTCTCGCCCTCGGTGGTGTGCAGCGCCTCGTTCACGTTGTAGGAGAAATAATGGTAGTCGGCCAACCGCTGCTCAAATACCGTGCCCCGCATGAACTCAGGGTCGAACAGCAGCGCCCAACCGTGATACACCTCGCGGTGACCGTTGTCGGCCTTGCCGATAATCTGCCCCGGCGAGGCCGCCACGAGCGACCCTTTAGATGTGTCGTAACCGCCCATGCCGTAGGCCGACTCGATGGGAAAATTATCCTGCACAAAGATGGCGTACACCCCCAGCTTGTTCAGCGAGTGACGTATCTCGCCCAACTCGTCGAAATGGACCACACTGACCATGGGATGCCACACCTCGGCACCCACGTCCAGCGCAAAGTCGTTCGCCTTGTCGATGTAAAACAGGTCCTTCATAACCAAGGGACAAAGATAATCATTTTACCCCAATTCATCAACCCGTTAGCGGAATTAGAGTTTCTATTTCTTCAAGCCTGTTAACTGTCACCTGAAGGGTATCCAATGATTAACCCCCTATGAATCAGTCGCTTTTGCTTCGCTCGGTCGGCTGATTCATAGGGGGCTTGTCGCACTGTTACATGTCGCTGAAGGCGACCCCAACAGTAGATAAAATCCTTGTTTTAATGGAAGACGGTCTCTGACACAACAACATCAAGATTGACATGAGCCAAATCTTCATGTCTTAATCCTTGTTTTAGTGGAAGATGGTCTCTGACTGCTAGGTGTAGCTGCCTTCGCGCTCTATTTGTGGGTCTTAATCCTTGTTTTAATGGAAGATGGTCTCTGACAGCACATTCCGAGAAATATTTAGAGGCCTCACCAACTATAAGTCTTAATCCTTGTTTTAGTGGAAGATGGTCTCTGACCAGGAGGTTGAGTTCACGAGAGTGAAAACGGCCGACGTCTTAATCCTTGTTTTAGTGGAAGATGGTCTCTGACTTCACTTTATTAATTCTAATAATAGTAATTATATGGTCTTAATCCTTGTTTTAGTGGAAGATGGTCTCTGACTCTGAAGAAAAGGCTATCGAAATTAATGCCAAGCTCAGTCTTAATCCTTGTTTTAGTGGAAGATGGTCTCTGACAATAGAGCCTATCCATATCCGGTCTACAATACTTGTGAGTCTTAATCCTTGTTTTAGTGGAAGATGGTCTCTGACGTGTAAGCAATTGCTACTGGACACTAACAATTAAGTCTTAATCCTTGTTTTAGTGGAAGATGGTCTCTGACAGCTAATTTTGTAGAAACCTAAGACACAGACCTTTAAGTATGTATTTTAACAAAATTTCAAGGGGCGTTAACAAAAAATTAACCCTTTTGGGACTATTTTTAGGCAAAAATAGGGTAATTTTTGCGATTCTGCAAGAAGAATTTTTATTTTTTTGAATTGCAATGACTTATTGTTGATATTGTAGGCTGTTTGCTTGCAAATTGATATTTTGGCACGATTTTTGCTATGTCATGGGCTTTTCGTTGCAACAGTCCTCTGTGTTTTGTCACTTGAAATGACGCTACGCCATCATTCATAGGATACATTGATAACACCCCCTCGCCACTTTTGATGTTTCCCTTGTACACTAAACGATCTGCCTCAAACAACCATAACAACTTGAAAAACAAACAGGAACAACATATTATTATAGACATTCTGAAAATGGTCATTAAATGTTGTGATTGTTGTTTGAAAACATCGCGCTTTGATTTTTCCCGTCGAGCGTAAGGCGGCCACGCCAAGGCGAGGCCCTACAGTGCTGATGAAAATGAGAAAATGTAAAATGGGTAGGTTTTCAGTTATTTCGGATATGGGTGTCGTTTAAAGATCGTAGTAATTTTGCAGCCGAGATAATAACTGAAATTGAAGATGAAGACTTATTTAAGTAATTTGCTGATGCTCGCCCTGCTGATGCTGAGCGCCTGCTCCAGCGATAACAACGACGTGATTGCACAAACGATGACACAGAAAATGAACATCACCATCGATGGCGTTACCAAGTCGGTGACGCTGGAAGATAATGCCGCGGCCAGGGCGCTGGTGGCAAGGTTACAGGAGTCGCCGGTCACGGTGACGCTCAACACGAGCGGCGGCTTTGAGATATGGGGCGCACTGGGTTTCTCCCTGCCCACAAGCAATGAACAAATCACCGCTCGCCCTGGTGATGTTATCCTCTATAGCGGAAGCAACATATGTCTGTTCTACGGGTCAAACTCATGGAGCTACACCCGCTTGGGACACATCGACGGCCTCACTGAGAGCGAGTTGCGCACCTTCCTCCATGCGGGCGAGAGCAATATCCAAGTCATGCTGTGGCTCCCTGCCGCCACGATAGCCCGCGCTGGTGACGTGAACGAGGACGGAGAAGTCAATATCGGCGATGTGACAACCTTGATTGATATGATATTGAATGCCCCCAATAAGGTTTGACGAATAGGTTATAGGTTATAAGAATATGAAACGCAATTTAATCACAATAGCGCTCATGGGCTTGCTGCTCATGGCCTGCAATCAAAATGAAGAGAATATGAACGGTAATTTGAAGTTGACTCAGGAGTGGGACAAGGTGTTCCCGCTGAGCGAGAAGGTGAACCACCGCAAGGTGACGTTTGAAACGCAGTATGGTCTGACCCTGGCTGCCGATCTGTATGAGCCGAAGGGTGCTGAGGGTAAGTTGCCCGCCATCGCCGTGAGCGGCCCGTTCGGTGCCACCAAGGAGCAGTCGAGCGGACTCTATGCCATGCGCATGGCCGAGCGTGGCTTTGTGGCGCTGGCCTTTGACCCGTCGTACACCGGCGAGAGCAGCGGCGAGCCCCGCCGCACGGCTTCGCCCGACATCAACACCGAGGACTTCATGGCTGCCGTCGATTTCCTGTCAAGGCAGGAGAATGTCGATGCCGACAAGATCGGCATCATCGGCATCTGCGGCTGGGGTGGCATCGCCCTGAATGCCGCCGCTGCCGACACCCGTATCAAGGCTACCGTTGCCAGCACGATGTATGACATGACCCGCGTGAGCGGCAACGGCTACTTTGACAGCGAGGACAAGGAGGAGTCGCGTCATGCTGCCCGTGAGGCCATTGCCAAGCAGCGCCTTGCCGACCCCACGGCTATGGCTGGCGGCGTCGTTGACCCGCTTCCCGAGGATGCTCCCCAGTTTGTGAAGGACTACTATGATTACTACAAAACCGAGCGCGGCTACCATGCCCGCTCGGGCAACAGCACCGACGGCTGGCGCGTCATCGGCACCCAGGCCTATGCCAATGCCCGCTTCCTCTACTACATCAACGAGATTCGCTCGGCCGTCCTCGTGATGCATGGCGAGAAGGCCCACTCGCGCTACTTCGGCGAGGCTGCTTACCACTACATGGTCGATGGCAAGGCCGAGGGATATAACACCGTGGGCAAGCCCAATCCCGTGCCCGATAACAAGGAGTTGCTGATTATCCCGGGAGCCTCGCACTGCGACCTCTACGACGGCGGCTACACCGAACTCGTCGGCAAGGGCGAGCCCAAGAACCTCATCCCCTGGGACAAGTTGGCCGAATTCTTCAACAAGAACCTCAAGTAATTGATAATCAACTATAAACTAAGATGAAAAAAGTAACTGTCATCTCTGCAAGCCTGCGTCCTGGCTCCAACAGCCAGGCGCTGGCCGAGCAGTTTGCCCGTGGCGCCGAAGCCGCAGGGCATCAGGTGGAACTGATCTCGTTGCGCGGCAAGGAAATCAAGTTTTGTATCGGTTGCCTGTCGTGCCAACAGACCGGAGCCTGTGTTTTCAAGGACGATGTGCCTGCGATCATGGACAGTGTCCTCAATGCCGATGTCGTCTGCTGGGCGACGCCGATCTATTATTACGAGATGTCGGGGCAGATGAAGACCCTCATCGACCGCATGAACGCCATGTACCCTAAGGACTACCGTTTCCGTGACATCTACCTGCTGACCACTGCAGCCGAGGACGAGG
The DNA here is from genome assembly GCA_902776955.1 of uncultured Bacteroidales bacterium. Taxonomy (GTDB): domain Bacteria; phylum Bacteroidota; class Bacteroidia; order Bacteroidales; family Muribaculaceae; genus Sodaliphilus. Next base: position 17,913 of record CACYSG010000047.1, read on the forward strand.
AATTCGTGCCCAAGCGTGCCGAGAGCGGCCTTCAGGGCTGGATTGACTGCTACGGAAAATGCAGCCTGAAGGGGCACGTCTTTTGCGGCGGAGTGAACGCTCCACGCGACATCGCCGACAATCCAAAGCTGCAAGAGGCCTTTGAATTGGGAAAACAAGTGTAAAAAGGCTTATTTTTTCAGGAATCCGCTGGGTGTCACCCCGTAGTGTTTCTTGAACGCGCGGGTGAAATGCTGCGGGTACTCGAAGCCGAGCAAGTCGGAGATCTCGCCGACGGTCTTTCCCTCGTGCAGGTGGGCCACGGCGCGTTGCATCACGAAGTTGCGGATGATGGCAGTGGCAGTCTCGCCTGTAGCCTGACGGATGAGGTCACCGAAGTAGTTGGGCGACAGGAACAGTTCCTGGGCACAATAGCCGACGGTGGGCAGACCCAGTTTGAGTTGGCGCCCCTCGCGGTAATAGTCGTGCAACAGGGTGTTGAAGCGCTTTAACAGGTCGTCGTCGGCCGTTGCCTCGGTCTTGAATTGCCGCTCATAGAATACCGAGCAGTACTCCAAGATGAGTTCGAGATAGGCGATGATGATGCGTCGCAGGTGTTCGCCGTCGGGCTTTGTCTGCAGCTCGTGGCGTATCATCTTGAAACATATCTCTATCGTTCGCTGTTCATCGGGTGTGGTGTGCAGCGATTCGTTTTCATAGTAGGAGAAGAAGTGGTAATCGTCCATGCGTCGGGCCAGATCGGTGCCATAGAGCAACTCGGGCGAGAACAGCAGCACCCAGCCCTTGATGTGGATGGTTTCGCCGTTGTCCGTCTGGCCGCCCGTCTGTCCCGGGGCCACGCACAGCAGCGAACCCGAATTGAAACGATACTGCCCCTGTCCGTAAGCGAGCGTATAGGGGCTTTCCTGCAGCAGGATGATGCCATACACCTGATAGCTGTTGAGCGAGTGGCGACAGTGCTCCAGTTCGTCGTAGTGGATGACCGAGACGAGCGGATGTAACTCTGGCGCTCCGATGTAGCGGGCATAGTCGTTAACGTTGTGTATCTTCAGGATTTTCTCCATCTTAGCTGCAAAAATACGCATTTATTTTTTATAATCGGTAAAAAAGGTTGATTTATCAGTAATTCGTTTTGACGGTATGTTTTGATTTCGCTGTAATTTTGCATCGAGATAAATAAACATAATTATTAGAGATATGGCAAAGATAGCATTAGGAACCTGGGCCTGGGGCGCAGGAGCATTTGGAGGAGACGCGGTATTCGGCAGCAAGACCGATGTGAATAACCCCTGTTTTCCGCGGTCTCTGATTTCTGAAAAATTGGGAACTGAGAATCAGCGATTTAGCTCGCTGGATTTGCAAAATGGCGTGTCCCGTGCTATATTTG
>CACYSG010000048.1 GCA_902776955.1 uncultured Bacteroidales bacterium
AGTTCTATGTGCAACTGGCCAAGTTGGGCTTTGAGGTGGAATATGTCGACATCGGTGGCGGCCTGGGCGTAGACTACGACGGCACACGCTCCGGCGGCAGTGGCCACTCGATGAACTATAGCATCCAGGAGTATGTCAACGATGCTGTTTATACGCTTGTTGACGCCAGCAACAAGAACGGTCTCAAGCATCCCAATATCATCAACGAGAGCGGCCGCTCCCTGACGGCTCATCACTCGGTGCTCGTCGTCGACGTGCTCGAGACCACCTCGCTGCCCGAGTGGGACGAGAAATTGGACACCGTCACCGAGAACGATGACGAGTTGGTGCGCGACATCTATGAGATTTGGGACAAAATCAACCAGGCCCGTTTGCTCGAGGACTGGCACGATGCCCTGCAGATACGCGACGAGGCGCTTGACCGCTTCTCGCTGGGTCTCATTGATTTGCGCACACGAGCCATGGTCGAGAAACTCTTCTGGTCCATCGCCCGCGACGTGGACGGCTTTGTGCGCAACATGAAGCACGCCCCCGACGAGTTGCGCTCCGTGAGCCGGTTGCTGCCCGATAAGTACTTCTGCAACTTCTCCTTGTTCCAGTCATTGCCCGATGCATGGGCCATCGACCAAGTCTTTCCCGTCATGCCCATCGACAGGCTCAACGAGCGCCCCACCCACTTTGCCACCCTGCAGGACATGACCTGTGACAGCGACGGCAAACTGAACAACTTCATCTCAGCCCAGGGCATCGCCCATGCATTGCCCGTTCACAAGTTGAAGGTGGGCCATCACTACTACTTGGGCATTTTCCTTGTGGGCGCCTATCAGGAGATTTTGGGCGACATGCACAACCTGTTTGGTGACACCAACGCTGTCCATATCAACGTCTTTAAGGACCACTACGAAATCGACCAGGTGATTGACGGTGAGACGGTTGCCGAGGTGCTCGACTATGTCGAGTTCAACCCCAAACAACTCGTGCGCAACGTCGAGACCTGGGTGAGCGAGTCCATCCGTTCAGGAAAAATCACCGGCGACGAGGGCAACGAATTCGTCCGCAACTTCCGCAGCGGCCTCTACGGCTACACCTATCTCGAGAAGTAGTTCTCATTTGTCTCACGCTAAGTCGCTAAGCCGCTAAGTTTTAAAATTAATTTTATTTAAATTTCTTGCGAGCCCTTGCGAGCAATAAGAAAAATTCTTAGCGCCTTAGCGGCTTAGCGTGAGGAAAACAACGGCAATGCGATATTTTATCAGGCTCGGTTATCGGGGCGCGGCTTTCCATGGATGGCAAGTGCAGCCTCATGACACCTCGGTGCAACAGGTCATCGAGGAGGCTCTGGCCACATTGTTGCGTGTCCCAACTCCCGTGACAGGAGCAGGCCGTACCGATGCCGGTGTCAACGCGCGTCTCATGGTTGCCCATTTCGACACAGAGCAACCTATCCAGGACATTGACCGCCTGGTCCACAGCCTCAACGCCCTGCTGCCGTCCGATATCGCCATCTACAGCATCTCGCCCGTCCATGACGATGCCCATGCCCGCTTTGACGCCACCAGCCGCACTTACAAGTACTTCGCCGTCACACGCAAGGATCCTTTCCGCTATCCGCTGAGTTGGAAATGTCCGCCTGACCTCGATTTTGAATTGATGAACCAGGCCGCGGCACGTCTGCTGGATTACATCGATTTCACCTCGTTCTCCAAACTGCACACCGACGTCAAGACAAACAACTGCCGCATTACCTATGCCCAATGGACCCAAGAAGGCGACCAATGGGTGTTTACCATCACGGCCGACCGCTTCCTGCGCAACATGGTCCGCGCCATCGTCGGCACCCTTGTCGAGGTAGGCCGCCACAAGATGACCGTCGAAGAATTCTGCCAAGTCATCGAGCGCAAGGACCGCTGTGCAGCCGGCACCTCCATGCCCGGCCACGCCCTTTTCCTCTGGGATATCACCTACCCTTTTAGTTTCTAGCCTCTTATTTCTCATCAATACAATTTTAAAAAAATTGATTCAGGGACTTGCGGGTTCAGGAAAAAGTATTACCTTTGCACCCGCATTAGTGCCCGCGGGGCTTAACAAAGTGCTGTTAGACTGTTTGCAGCCGCCTCAGGGACAGTTATTTAAACTACAAGATTAAACAAATGTACGCAATTGTAGAAATTCAGGGACAACAGTTCCGTGCCGAGGCTGGCAAGAAGTTGTATGTCCACTATCTCGGCGACGAGCGCAAAGAAGGTGACGCAGTAGAGTTTGACCGCGTCCTGCTCGTAGATGCCGACGGTGCCGTTAAGGTTGGCGCACCTACCGTCGAAGGTGCAAAGGTTGTTTGCGAGGTAAAGGCTCCCCTCGTAAAAGGTGAACACGTTATCGTTTTCAAGAAGAAACGTCGCAAAGGCTATCGCCGCTTGAACGGTCATCGCCAGCAGTTCACTCAACTTGAGATTAAAGAAGTCGTTGCTTAATTAACCATTAAAAAATCACAACTCTAGATTATGGCACATAAAAAAGGTGTCGGCAGTTCAAAGAACGGCCGCGAGAGCGAAAGCAAACGCCTCGGCGTGAAGATTTTTGGTGGTCAGTTGGACCACACCCTCTATGCTCTGGTTGACGGCACAGTAGAGTTCCAGCACCGCGCTGGTCACACCTACATCAACGTGATCCAGGACACTCCCAAGGAGGAACAGAACTAAGGAAATTAATCCCAACCCTAAGGGACGGGGGTGAGCGCCACTTCGGCACTCACCCTTGTTTTTTTATGCCCTTTTTCTTGATAGTTTGGAAAATAATGTATAACTTTGCTACACAAAAACATGATTAATCAATCCCTAAACGGGTAAGTACTATTTCTCTAATATATCAACTTTTAAAACTTATCACATTATGAAAACTAGAACTATCAAGACATTACTGGTTGCCGCCATCACCATGGCTGCAATGAGCGTGCCCATGACGGCCAATGCCCAGTTTGGCGGCCTGGTCAAGAAGGCCAAAGACAAGGCTGGAGAAGTCGTGGACAAGAAGAAAGATGAGGCCAAGAAAAAGGCCAAAGAGGCCAAGGATGAGGCCAAGATGCAGGCTTTGGAAACCCAGCGTCCTCCCCTGCCGTGGCCTATGAGCGAGAATCCCCAGTACAACGGCAAGAGCGTTGAAGAATTCTTGAAAGGAATCGCCGACGTACCCGATGAGGAGATCAAGGCCCTGCGCGAACAGTTGGATGCCCGCTTCAAGCACAACTGCCAACTCAACAAAATCAATTCCGGGCCAGATTATGACGTAAAACTATGGGAGAGTATTAATAAAGAGAATGAGAACTGGTGGAAATTCTATGGCGCATTGGCACTAATCACCAGAACTGCACTGGACGGCGTCTATTCCGATCCTGACGGCACCCTCCACACCGAGAATCAAAGATACTTCCTCAACGGACGTGGTGGCGGCCCCCGCGGCATCAGGATTGAGAAACACGACGGCAAGTTCAAGTTCTGCAACCTGAGCCACCAAGCCATCTTCCTCAACGAAGAGGAGGTGGCATCTGCCATCGATGCCGCCAAGCGCAGCCGCAAGTTCCAGATTCTGACCCTCGCCATCCACAAGATGCTGGACGAAGTCGGCGAGAAATATGACTATGATGACCGCTACATGTACAATTATGCGGGCATGCTTGCCAAGGCCATCGAGGAGGCACTGGAGGGTAACAAGCCTGAGAACATCGAGTACCGCTCCATGCCCGAGGCTGGCGCTATGCACGCCAAGTTCAAAGCCGAGGCACTTGCTATCGCCAAGGCCGAGGAGCCTGGTGTCATCGATGTCATCATCACCAGCAATGACTGGGATGTGAAGATGAATGGCTTGGTGCCTGAAAAACGCAACATCTATGGCTACTACATTACCCAAGACAAGAACGGCAAAATCTGCAAAGACCGCATGTGGACCCAGAAGTATCAGGGTGACGGCAAGTACGGCAAGCTGAAAGCCGGCGGCGTGGGTGTCTCCAGCGACTTCTATGTGAAATAGTAACTATAGATATTATAGTAACTATAGATACAATAGGGGCTATAGGGGAAGTTTCCTCTATAGCCTCTTGTTTTATCTATAGCAATTCTCTAGAATTCCTCGGCCTCGATGTCGATGATGCGGGGATCGTTGGGGTCGATGTGCGGGATGGTGAGGTCAGACACCTCGCCCTCCTCGGGGCCGAACCATTCGCGCAGGCGCTCGCGGGCCTTGCGCTCAATCTCGGGGGTGATGTACTTCCTCATGGTGAACAACGCCCATGCCAACGCGGCGATATCATCGGTGAATCCCAGTCCCACGAGGACATCGGGAATGATGTCGATGGGCAGAATGAAGTAACCGAGTGCTCCCAGCACCTTGAGTTTAAGGCTGCGGGGCACCGCCGGGTCACGGGACACGTAGTAGAGCACGAGCACATAATAGACGGCCTTGCGGCCCGCCTTGCGCGCCACCTTCTTCAGCTTCTTCCACAACTGGCTGTCGCTGAAGTACTGAACGTAGTCATCAAGGTTGATGTGATTCTTTACTGACATCCTGATTCACATTTAATGGTCAATACTGCAAACCATTGCTGCAAATCGTGTGCCAAATGAAAAAGGGCAAGGACCAAGGACCGAAAACTGAATTACTCCTTGACGGTGACTTTGACCTTGGCGATGCGGTACTTGATGACCTTGACCACGGTAAAGGTGAACCGTCCATACTCGACGACCTCCTTCTCCTTGAGGAACTCGCCCTTGATGTCAAGCAGGAAACCGGCAATGGTCTCGGCTTCCTCGCCATGCTCACCGAGCTCTTCCTCGTCGATGTCGAGCACACGGGCGAAGTCGCTCAAGAGCGTCTTCCCGTCAAACATCCAGGTGTCCTTGCTGATTCGGTTATAGAATTTTTCCTCGGTGTCATACTCGTCATCGATGTCGCCGACGATTTCCTCGAGCACATCCTCGAGCGTGGCAATGCCCTGGGTGCAGCCATACTCATCGACGATGATGGCCATGTGCATCTTCTTCTTGCGGAAGTCCTCGAGCAGGTCGTCGAGCATGCGCGTCTCGGGAACGAAGTAGGCGGGACGCATCAGCTTTTGCCACTTGAAGGAGTTGTCGCGGTTGCCGATGTAGGGCAAGAGGTCCTTGGCATAGAGGATGCCCTTGATATTGTCGGGCGTCTCCTCATAGACCGGCATGCGGGAGTAACCCGTCTCGATGACCTTGTGCACCACCTGATCGAAGGTGTCGTCCTGGTCAATGTCCACGACGTCCACCCTGGGGCGCATGATGTCGCTCACAGTCTTGTCGCCGAACGAGAGAATGCCCTCGAGCAGCTCTTTTTCGTCGGGATTCTTGACCTCGCTCACCTCGAGTGCGCGGGTGAGGTCATCGACCGAGAGCTCCTCGGTCTTCTGTTGCACCACCTTGTTGACGAGGCTCGTGCCGCGCACGAGCAAGGCCGTCAGCGGTGAGAAAAGCTTAATGGCGACCTTCAACGGTCCCGATGCCATCGCGGCAAACTTGCCGTTAAAGTTGGTGGCATACAGTTTGGGGATGACTTCGCCGAAGAGCAGAATCAAGAAAGTGAGGATAACCGTCTGGACAATAAAGTCCAGCGCCGTGCTGTTGAAGTCGAATATCTGGTTCATCGCGTAGTTCAACACGATGGCGATCATGATGTTCACGAGGTTATTGCCCACCAGGATGGTAGCCAGCAGTTTCTCGGGAATGGCCAGCAGCGAACGTACCCGCTCGCGGTCGCCCTCGTCCTCGATGTTATCCACATCCTCGGGCCGCAACGAGAAAAATGCGATCTCGCTGCCGGAGTTGAATGCCGACAAGAAAAGTCCGAATACGGCGACAATGATGGCGATAATGCTGCCCGTAGTGGGCACGTTGAATGTAACTAGCGGATGTCCGCTTGCTGAACAGAGTACCGATAACAGGCACGATAACGGGTCAGGGTCCAAAATTAATCTTGTTTTGTTAAATAATGGGACAAAGATAATGCATTTTTATCATCTACACAACAAGTGACAAAAACTATTCCTGTAAAAACAAAAACAATGCTCCTGGAACGATACACACCATCATAGAAAACAATAAGTACAATAAATACAAACTGAACAAATCCAAGCAATTGTATTTATTGCACCTATTGCTCTCCCTTCATGGGGGAGATGGTCACTTCATGGGCTCGACGGTGTAGCCCTCGTTGCGCAGCAGTTGCAGCACTCCCTGGTCTCCAAACAAGTGGGCAGCCCCGACACACACCAGGCAGGCTTGCTCAGGCATCATCGTGACCAGTTTCCCCACCCAGTTGCGGTTGCGGCGAGTGACCATGGAATCCATCTTGTCCTCATCCCAGCCATCTTCGGCAGCCTCGGTGAAGAGAGCTTCCATCCTGTTCATGTCCTGAGACATATAGGCATCTTTTAAAGCCTGGGCCTGCTCATCCTGGACGTCATCTTCCTCACAAGCTTTCAACAGGCTCTGGGCCTGCTTGGCAATGGGATCGCTGAACAACAGTTTGGCCTGTTCCTCCAGGGTCTCGAATCCCATCGTGGCACGCCCCAACTGGCTACCGCGCTCCTGGGCACCGATGTCGATTAGGTCGGTATTACTCATCTCCATGCTGCCTACCCTCATGAGTGTTATCAGCAGATTAATGGCTTCGGGTTTGAGGCGAGACATCATACCGAGGGATAAGCCCATGGTACCACAATACTTGTTGAAGACCTGTTCAATCACCTTATACTGTTCGGGCGTGTACAACTTGTCAAGTGTGCTGTCGGCAGGCGCCATCATCATCGACGCTAAACCCATGAGCCCGTTAGGGTTCATCATATCTTCTTTTTTGAGCTCACCCACAACGACATCGCAGCCCTCAAAGGCCTGGTCCATACCCGGGATTTCATCGAGCATCGAGGCTGGAGCCAGATGATAGGTTCCCAAGATGTAGCTGGGACGCTCGAGGCCGTTGCCGCTCACTTTCCACAACAACTGCGCCTGGCTGGCCAGCGCAACGAGTGCGATTACAAGAATAAGTGATATACGTTTCATCATTGACATCTGATTTTAATGGTTATTATGTGATGAACAAAGTTAATGTATTTTCGACAAAAAACGCGCCAATAAGCGTTATTTTCGGCAAAATCCCCTATAATAATGAGAAATTTGCGCCAATTTGCCTAAATCTTGTGATTGTACGGGCGGCAGGGCGGCAGTAACTTTGCAGTGTCAAAAAAGTGAATTAGTTATTAGTTGATTAACATTTAGTCAAGAAATAGGAAGTAAACAGATAAAAAACCGCACCGATGAGATATCGATGCGGCTTTTTGTTGTTAGACTTTAGACGTTAGTTCTTAGTTTTTGCTTTTGTCTTTCTCTTCCAGCCACACGGGTTCCTCGACCTTGAGGCGATCGCCGCCCTTGGGACCCTTGACGAGCATGTTGTAGTACTCCTGGGTGTAACCGGCAAAGGTGGGCGACGAGGGAGTTCCCCACTCGTTGCGCTGGAACTTGCCGTCCTTCTCCTTCTTGATGTTACCATCCAAGTACTTGACAAACAGGTACTCACCCAGCTTCTTGTAGCGGGCGGTGGCGTCCTGTCCGGCGTTGACCGAATACTCGGTCAGGAAGCGGATGGCGGCAGCGCGGTCGGTAGCGAGCAGCGACGTGGCCTGTGCCTCGATGACCGACTGCTGCTTGGCGAAGTTGTCCTCGATGGCGCCCTGCACCTTGCGGATGTCGCCAATCATCTGGGAATAGCGGGCATAAGCCTGGTTAGCAACCCAGTTGTTGACCCAGAATGCGCAATCCCAGTCGAGGGTGTACATGTCGGCCTTGCCCTGGCGATAGCTCTCGGGCACCTGGGTGATGGAGCAGTACATGGGCACGAATACGGCGGTGTTGGCATCATCAACGCCAAACCAGAAGCAGCCGCCCACCTCATCGGGCAACCACGAACGCATCTGTGCTGCGAAGACCCAACCGGTCTGCTGAGTGGCGATGGCACGCTCCTGGCTATAGGTCACTCCATCAACCTCAAAGTCCATGGGACGCCAGCGGTAAGGCACGCCATAGGCGGTCGATGCACCGGGATCCACGGTCATGTCAAACGGCGTACCCTCGAAGTGGTCGCGCATCATCTCCTGCATGTCGCGCACGCTGACCTTGCGGTCGGGCTTCACGTACAGGGGCATGATGTCGGCATCGGCACGAGTCTTACCGTAGATGAAGGGCAGATAAGCATCCATGCCCTTGTGGAAACGGTTGAAGTAGCTCCACACGCGGGCGTCGCAGCCACGCAGGGCACCAGCGTCAAACTTCTGGTAAACGGGAGCGAAGGCGAAGTCGGCGTCCTTGCCGCTGTAGAGGCCTTTCTTCTTGGCGAACGAGATAACGTCCTTGCTGTACATGACGTTCTTCTTGTCCTTCATGTCAAACTTCCAGATGCGGGGATTGTTGGCATGGCCGGCAATGCAGTCGTCGGGAATGCGGATGGCTACCCACACGGCACCGATTTCACCGGGACCCTTGCCGATCATGTCCATGATCCAGATCTCGTTGGGGTCGCCAATCGAGAAGGACTCGCCCTCGCTGGCGTAGCCGTACTTTGCCACCAGGTCGGTCATCCACTTGATGGCCTCGCGAGCGGTCTTGGAGCGCTGCAGTGCGATGTACATCAGGCTACCGTAGTCGATGATGGAGTTGCCCGTGGTGTCCCACAGTTCCTCACGGCCACCCCAAGTGCTCTCGGCGATGGTCACCTGGTGCTCGTTCATGTTACCCACGACGGCATAGGTGTGTGCCACCTCGGGGATGGCTCCCAGGGGCTTACCGCTGTCCCAGTCGATGATTTGGCGCATCTCGCCGGGTGCGTGGTCGGCAGCGGGGATGTACTGCAGGTCACCAAACAGCGTGTGGCTGTCGGCAGCATAGGTGATGATGGTCGAGCCATCGACACTGGCGTTCTTGCCCACCAGCAGGTTGGTGCAGGCCTCGGCGGCACTCCAACCGGCAAGGGTAATGGCTGCCAGCGATAACAGTTTAATTGTCAGATTCTTCATTTTTTGTTTTGGTTTGATGATGTTTATATAGAATGTTGTTGATTTCGTCAATTTCCCACCTGGATGTCATATCCCGTGAGACGATAAGCCACCTGGAACGGTGTCGCCGACTTGCGCGGTTGCGGCCCGGCGTAGTAATAGAACAGCCGCTGGACGTCAAACGACTTGATGCTCACCAGCTGCGTCTCGCCCGGCAACAGCTTGACGGGCACGGTGACGGCACGCTGGGTGAGCAGTTCGCCCTGCATGGTGGTGTAACGCAACAGCAGGCGCACGGCGCTCATGCGGTGCTCGGTGTTGTTGGTGATGAAGAAGGATTCCTTGCTGTCGCTGGCGCGCTTGGAAAAGCCCTTGATGGTGACAGCGGCCGGGTCGATGCCGGCCAGGCTGTCGGCGAGCAACGAGTCGCCCTGTTCCACGGCCATGACGGGAACCTGGATGGAACGCAGGTTCTTGCGCGTGGTGCGCGTGCGGGCGTCCAGCGTGCCCGCATATAATAGCAGGGCCAGCAGGAGCGGAAGAGTTAAAATATGTTTTTTCAACAACTTCATCACAGGTAACGAACGCGGTTAAACGGGGTACCGCCACCCCCCTCGGGATAAATCTTACGGAAGCCGATCGGCAGCCTCTCGCCGGTCACCTCGGGAACGATGCTCACGCCGTTGAACAGGGTGGGCAGGAAGCGGGCGATGTTCACGCGCACCTTCACCTTCCAGTGCGGCGGGTCGAAGGTGAGCGTCGTCGCGGTCTTGTCAAGCGTCGCCACACACTCCAGCGGCTTGATGAGGGTGACACGGTCGCGCTGGCTGTAAAGCCATAGCTTGTACTTGCTGTCCACGGCGCTCGAGGCGATATAGCCGATGACGGTGCCAGGAATGACGTTGATGTCGGGCGAGTCGAGCAGAATGATGCGGTAGCCGATGTTGTGGTCGCCGCGATAGCGCTCGATGCCCAGGGTCATCTCCTCGGCAGGATAATACCAGATGCCCTCCATGGGCTGCATGTCGGTCTCATCGAGACGCACGCGCATCGAGTCCACGTCCAGCCCGTCGAGAATCACCGAGCGGGAAGGCACGTCGCCAGCCCTGGCCGCCACGGGCAACAGGGCCAGCAAGAGGAACGATATGAGCAGCGAACGCGTCATCAACAAGTGGTGACAAGCCTCTCTAGTTCACAGTGGCGAAACGGTAAACCACGCCCAGGCTGAGGATTTCCTTGAACTGCCAGTAGTTCCAGTCGTCGTCACGGGCGCGCGAGCGGTCAAAGCGCAGGTGGGTATAGAGCTGCGTGGTCAGGTACTTGCCTATCGAGAGGTCGAGGGTGTTCTCCCAGTCGCCCTGCACATACTCGTAATTGGTGAACATGTACAATCGGGAGGTCAACATCACGTTAGGCGTGAAGCGCCACAGCCACTTGGCCTCGAAGTTGCTACCGACGGTGCTCTTGCTATGCTTGCCGGCATCGATGCCAAAGCGTGTCGGGTCGATGTCGGTGATGTTGCGGCAATACTTGAGATTATAGGAAATCGGTGCGATGGCCAGCGTGAACATGCGGTCATCGGCCTTCTTGTAGTTGTAGGTCATACCGAGACCGATGTTCAACTCGGCGGGCGAGAGGAAAGCAGCGGTCATCGTGCGGGTGTTGGTCTTGTAGTTGTTCAGGAACTGGGTCGTGAACTGCAACATGGCACTGTAGTACCAATTCTTCACGGCCTTGTAACCGAGTTGGCTGGTGAACAGGAAGTTATCCTCGTTGATGAGGTACTTGCGGATGCTGTCGCCGTGGGTGGTGGCGATACCCAACTTGTAGGACAAGGCATTGTTAAACAACCAGTTGGGATGCAGGTCCTGGTTGAGGTTGCAATTCCAGTTGACCGAACCGAGCAAGGCGAGGTTGTTTTCTCCGCCCTGATACCAGTTGCCGCTGATGTAGGCCTGGGTGAACTGCAGCGATGCGTTGAACACGTGGAGCCAGTTGTGGATGGGAAGCACCGGCTCGGCGGGAGGCGTCACATCATCGACGGCGACCTGCGGGGTCGCAATGGTGAGCATACCCTGACGCGGGTCGGAGGGAATCACGCCCTCGGGGGGAGCGGCGGGCAGGCGGTTGGCATTATAGGCCACCAGCTGCGGATTCTCGATCATCGCACGTTGTCTAACTTGCTGAGTGCGATCTGATTTGTCCATTGCTTCACGCAGCCACTCGTCACCGGCATCAAGGTTATACACCTCGTTGCCGCGAGGCGTCACATGGCCGCTGGCCGTCGTGTGGTTGTCATAAACGAGAGGCACATACAGCATCCTGGGCTCATCGTCGGGCCGGTCACCGTCGCGTGCGGTGGCGGCAAGGCTCATCGCCGTCATCAGGGCGAGGGCCAAACAGGCTTTTAAGGTCAAATTTTTCATCATGTGGGTCAATTATCTATGAGTTAGTGTGAATTGTCAACTATTATCGGTTCAAGGGACTCCCGATCAGGCGTCATACAGTTGCTCCTTGCGTTGCGGCCTGTCGGAATCCTCCTTTTTCTTGTCTTTCTGCTTCTGGCGGTCGGCATCCTCCTTGGTCTGCACCTTTTGGCGCTTGCGGTCGTGGTTGGGCTTCTGCTTCTTGTTCTCGGCGAAGCTCTTGATCATGTCCTCAACGATTTCGCGGTTGCCGTAGATGTAGTTGACCGTCACCTCGATGATGAGGTTCTGGTGCTTGGACACGATGTCGGCGATGATGGCGCGCGAGCCGTCGGGCATGGTGCCGCTCAGGCTGTAGGTCTTCTTGAAACCCTTGACCTTGATTTTGCCGTCATGCAGGTCATACATGCTGTAACCCAGGGCCTTGCGCTGCAGATTCTCGGTGAGCAGTTTCTTCTCGTTGCCCTTGTCCTGGCTGTAGAGCTGCACGGTCATGACCATGTCCTCCCACTGGATTTCAAAGCGCGTCGGGCTGTTGAAGGTGACAAAGCCGTTCTCGGGCGTCTCAAACGACAGGTCATACCGGCTCCAGTTATAGACCGTTGCCCCTGCATCGACGGTCGCGGCCAGGGCGACCAGCAACGCGGCCATGGTCATGAGAATTGTATGTCTGAAGTGTTTCATCATTGTGGGGAGCTATTATCAGGTTGTTTGACTTGTTCTAGATATTGGTTCCAGTCGCGCTTGCTGCCCCTGAACACGTTCAGGTCAACGTGGCCATCCACGCCGTTGACTGTGCCCTCGTGGCTGTACTGCTGGATCACATGAGGCATTTCGCTCAAGAGGTCGGGCGCGGTGAACGAGCAAAGCCACAGGTCACAATCCACGAGCATATCCTTATAATACTTCTCATAGCCGTTACCATTGGTGTAAATCATGACGCTGTAGCCCTTGTCCTTCAAGCAGTTGGCCATCTCGATGACGCGTTCCAGGGCCGTGGAGCGGCTGGTGGTCGCTCCATTGCCCCAATCGTCCTCCAGGTCGATGACCAAGGGGAGGTCGAGGTGGCGCCCGCCGATGACCTTGAGCAGGTTTTCGGCCTGTTCGATGCCCGTGCGGTTCTTACGGAAGAAGTGGTAGGCCCCCACCATCAATCCCGCCTCATGCGCGCGCTCGTAGTTGCGGGCAAACGCGTCGTCCTGGTAGGTCTTGCCCTCGCTCGCCTTGATGAAGACAAACTGGTAGTCATCGTCCTTGACGCGCTCAAAGTCGATTTCACCGTTGTGCTTCGAAACATCGATGCCCGCCACGGGATAGCGGAAACGGTCCACCATCACCGAGTGCGGCAGGATGTAATTGCGCAGGACATAGGCACATAACAACACGACAAGGGCTGCCACTCCGGCGAGAAGCAGCCACTTGATGAAGTCGGGTCGTGTAGGTGCCTGTCGTTTACTCACATGCTGTCAACGGGTTAGAATAACGGGATATTACTTGGCGAATTCACCCACCGGCTTTCAAACTCCTCCTGAGTGGAGGTGAAGAAGAGCACACCCTGGATGACCGACACGATAAAAGTAATCGTGGAAAAGATACCGCACGAGAGAATGGCAATTAACAGGAACAGGATGCCTGCATTGGTCTTGTTGATGTAGAAGTAGTGCAATCCGCACCACCCCATGAGGATGGCGAGCAGTCCCGCGATGCCGCGACTCTTGCCCGACGGCCCGTTGTTAAACACGCTGTCGATATAGGCTCCAGCCTGCTGCTGGCGATAGGAATCCTGCCAGCGGTCCTGCTGCTGTTCGCTGTAGGACACATTGGTCTCGGCGCCGCAATAGGGGCACTTCACGCGATTAACCTTCTCTTGAGTGCTGTACTGTTTCCCGCACTCGGGGCAATTGTGGATATACATATCTCTTATCGTTTAATGGTTGATAATTGTAACTGTTAGACGTATGACACGCCCAAAAGGTTGCAATTATCGTACCATTTTTTTCTTCATGCGGCTTGATACTCTATAGTTACTATAGATTACCTATCCATCAGCGGCGGCGCTTGGCGTTACCGCCCTTGGCCTGCTGGCGCTGCATGGCCTGCTGCTGCTTCTGGGCCTCCTCGAGGCGGGCCATCCACTTGGATTTCTTCTTGGGCTTGCTGGCGTTGGCGGCCATGGTGGCGCGCACCTTGTCCTCGGTGATGAACAGTCGGCAGCTGTAGGTCTGCAGGATGGTGATCAACAGCGAGATGAAGTAGTAGTAGCTCAAGCCCGACGAATAGTTGTTGAAGAACACGAGGAACATCAGCGGCATGAGGTACATCATCCACTTCATGCCCGGCATCGAGTTGGACGACGGCTGCGACTTGGTGGTGATGTAGGTGTAGATGATGTTGGTGACGGTCATCAACAGGCAGAAGAGGCTGATGTGGTTACCGAAGGTGCTTGAGATGAAGGGAATGTTACCGCCCCACTCCCAAATCTTGTCGGGGGCGCTCAGGTCTTTAGCCCACAGGAACGCCTGGCCTCGCAACTCGATGCACGAGGGGAAGAAGGTGAACATCGCGATCAGGATAGGCATCTGCAGCAGCATGGGCAGACAGCCACCCATCGGGTTGGCGCCGGCCTGGCGGTAGAGCTCCATCATCTTCTGCTGTTTCTTCATCGCGTCTTCCTGGTTGGGATACTTCTCGTTGAGGGCAGCGATGTCCGGCGAGAGGATGCGCATCTTGGCCTGAGAGATATAGCTCTTGTAGGTCAAGGGCGAGAGCACGAGCTTGATGAGGATGGTGAGTACCAGGATGATGAGACCATAGTTGGTCATGAACTTGCCCAGCCAGTTGAACACGGGGATGATGACGCCGGTGTTGATCCAGCGGAACAGTTTCCAGCCCAGCGGGATGAGGTGCGTGAGCTTGAGGTCCTCCTTGGGGGAGTACTTGTCATAGCTCGACAGGGTGCTGTAGCGGTTCGGGCCCAGATAGAAGTAGAACGAGGCGGGCACGGGCTTCTCGTTGGAGTAAGGGATGAGCGTGTGGATGTTCACGTCCTTGACATAGCCCTCATAGTCAGCGGTATTCTTGGTGTCGTTGCTCTTCATATTGGCGGTGGACATCACGCTGTCGGTGATGAGGACGGTCGAGAAGAACTGGTTCTTGGCGCTGATCCACTTGAGCTTGTCCTTGATTTCCTCCTCGTCGTCGCCCGACTCGCTGGTGTACTTCACGTCACCACCCTTGCCGGCAAACTTGTAGTAGATGCCGCTGTTGCGCTCCTCGAACTGCTTGCCGAACTCGTGACGCGAGATCTTCTGGTGCCAGTCGAGGTCCACCAGGTTGATGTTGGCGGGGATGATGCGCGACATGCCCTGCTGTACCATCTCCATGCGCACCATGTAACTGCCGGGCACGAGGGTGTACTTGAGGCCCCACTGTGCGCCGCCCTCGAGCTCGATGTTCATGAGCACCGTGCTGTCGTTGAGGCGCTTGGGCGTGAAATAGAAGTTCTTGGTCTCAAAACGCTGCGTGTTGTTGCTCAGGGTGAAACTGTAGTCGTTGTCGCCCTTGTCAAACAGCACCAGTTGCGGCGATTTGTAGGTCTTGTAGCCCTTGAGCGTCGCGCGGGCGATGATACCGCCCTTGGTGTTCAGCTCTACCTTGAGCGAGTCGTTCTCGAGGGTGATGAGTTCCTCGGTACCCGTGAGTGAGCCGGCAAAGGAGCCGTTCTTGGCATACACGTCCAGCGCACGCTGCACGGCCTGGACCGCGAGGTTGTGCACGGCGGGATTACTGCTCGTGGAGGCAACGACCTCGTCCCACTGCACGGTGGTGTCGCCCACGGTGACTGTTCCGCTCACCTTACCGTCAACGAGCGAGAGCATGACGCCCTCGTTGTTGATGGCGGCGTTACCGGCGGGCATATTCTCGAGCACACTCTGCAGGTGGGCCATTTCGCCCGTGCTCAGGGTGTCCACGTCGCCCGCGGTGATGTCTCGTTGTTGCTGCGCCTTCTCGACAGCGGCAATCGAGTCGAGTTGTCGCTGACGCTCGGCGAGTTCGGCCTCGCTAGGCTTCTGGAGCCACATGAATCCGAAGATCACGAGTCCCATCAGCAACATTCCAATCAAAGTATTCTTATCCATTCTTCTAGTTGTCTTGGCCTCACGCAAGGGGCGCTAAGGCACTAAATTCTTATTTTTTATGGTTATTATTGTTGTTAATTTCTATAGTTGGTTCTATCGTAGCCCCAATTATTCAGCTTGATGTCTTTATAGCTACTCCTATGAAAAAGCCTTTGCACCTCAGCGCCTTAGCGTGAGGTTGATGAGGTTGACGAGTTTGATGAGGCGTTGATTGCAGCGGCGATAAAGGACATGAACAGGGGGTGCGGGTTGAGCACCGTACTGGAGTACTCGGGATGGTACTGCGTGCCGATGTACCAGCGCTTGCCCTCGAGTTCGATGACCTCGGCCAGGCCGCTCTCGGGGTTCACACCCGCAATAATCATGCCAGCGTCCTCAAACCGCTTGCGGTACTCGTCGTTGAACTCAAAGCGGTGACGGTGGCGCTCCTCGATGTCGGTCACGCCATAGGCCTCGGCAACCTTGGTTCCCGGCTTCACGCGGCAGGCATAGGCGCCCAGTCGCATCGTTCCGCCCAGGTTGGTGACGGTCTTCTGGTCCTCCATCAGGTCGATGACGTTGTGGGAGGTGTTGGCGTCCATCTCGGTGCTGTTGGCATCGGTGAGTCCCAGGACGTTGCGCGCAAACTCGATGACCATGCACTGCATGCCCAGGCAGATGCCGAAGGTGGGCACGTCATGCTCGCGGCACCACCTCAGGGCGATATACTTGCCCTCGATGCCACGCTGTCCGAATCCCGGAGCGACAACGATGCCGTCGTGGTCGGCCAGCAGGCTCTCGACATTGCCGTCGTTGATGTGCTCACTGTTGATGTAGTCGAGCTTGAGGCGGCGGTCATGGTAGGCGCAGGCGTGCAACAGACTCTCGTCGATGCTCTTGTAGGCATCCTGCAGGGACACATACTTGCCCACGAGGCCGATGCGCACCTCACGCTGGGCACCCTTGAGCTTGGCGAGGAAGTCGTTCCACTTCGACAGGTCGGGCTCGCCCTCGCTCGAGAGTCCCGTCTTCTCGAGGATGATATTGTCAAGGCGCTGCTCGTGCATCTTGAGCGGCACCTCATAGATGGTGGGCACGTCGAGGCTCTGCACCACGGCGTCGGCGCTCACGTTACAGAACTGGGCTACCTTCTTCATCATCGTCGGCGGCAGCGGATGCTCGGTGCGCAGCACGAGCACGTCGGGCTGGATACCCTCCTGCTGCAGCAGCTTCACGCTGTGCTGTGTGGGTTTGGTCTTGAGCTCCTTGGCAGCGCTGATGTAGGGGACATAGGTCAGGTGGACGCAGATGCAGCGCCTGCCCAGTTCCCAGCGCAGCTGGCGGATGGCCTCGATGAACGGCAAGGCCTCGATGTCGCCGACGGTGCCGCCAATCTCGGTGATGACGAAGTCATACTTTCCCGTGGTACCCAGCAGCTTGACGTCGCGCTTGATCTCGTCGGTGATGTGAGGGATGATCTGCACCGTCTTGCCCAGGTAGTCGCCGCGGCGCTCCTTGTCGATGACACTCTGATAGACGCGTCCCGTGGTCACGTTGTTGGCCCGGGTGGTCTTGATGTTGGTGAAGCGCTCATAGTGCCCCAAGTCCAGGTCGGCCTCGTGCCCGTCGACGGTGACGTAACATTCGCCGTGCTCATAGGGGTTGAGCGTTCCCGGGTCGATGTTGATGTAGGGGTCAAACTTCTGGCACGTCACGCTATAACCGCGTGACAACAGCAGTCGTGCGATGCTCGAGGCGATGATGCCTTTACCCAGCGACGACACCACGCCGCCAGTGACAAAGATGTATCTTGTTTCCACTTCCTTTCTCATTACAATTAACTTGCAAAGGTACAAAGAAGTTTTCACTTTACCGTCTCCCCCGCAGATTTTTTCTAGCCCCCACCCGGAATAACGGGAAACCCGGGATCGACTGGAGGCACGGGGTCGACTGGAGGCACGGGATTGACTGGAATCACGGGAGGCACGGGAATCACGGGAGATTCGGGAACACCAGGCGCCTCCAGTGCCTCCAGTGGCTCCAGTGACTCCAGTGGCTCCAGTACCTCCAGCTACTCCAGTGACTCCAGTGATTCCAGCGGTTACCGGGAGCGGGATTCCAGTTCCCGGAGGCGGGCGAGGAGGCGGGCGACCTCCTGCTTGAGGGCCGCGATTTCCTGTTGCTGGCGGGCGATTTCCTGTTGCTGGCGCTCGATGGTCTGCCGTTGCGTCTCGCGTTGCCCTAATCGGGCGGCCGTCATCCGCTCTCGAATGCCGCCCTCGGTGGTGAATTCACGGTCCTTCCGCTCAATGTAGGTGGACAATGCCTTATCCACCTGATGGCAAAGGCACAGGGCCATATTGGCCATCTCCTCGGCATTCAATTTGGGAATCAAATCCTTGTAGTCATCATAGACGTAATGCCCACGGCAAAAGTCCAGCATTGGCCGATAACGGGGATGCCCTTCGCGCCACTCGGTCAAGCCACAGTGCTTGAGGAAGTCCTGGTAATCTTCCCTGAGTTCACAAACGCTCCCCTTGGCCGCATTGAGCAGCTTGATTTCCATTTCCATGCTGGTGCGGCCGTCCTCACTGCCCTCGACGATATTCTGCTTGCAACTGCGTGAAGCCTACACCATCTGATCTACTGTGCGGTCGCCCCATTTCTTGAAAAAACGCTTGCAGAAACTCTGCGTCAGCTGGTAAAGGACATCGCTGCGCTGATAGAAGCGCAGATTTCGGTAATTTGTCCCCTTGCGCAGCACGCTCGCCGTGCCGTCGTCGTAGTGAGGGACCTCGCGCTTGGACTGATGACCACTATTTTGCATAATTGATGATGATTGATGATGATAGGGCAAAAATAGCACATTTTACCCAAACGGGCAAGAAAAGAGACCATCAGCACCTCTAAACTGCGAGCGCGAGCGAGCATCCCTCTAAACCCTAAACTCTAAACTCTAAACTGCGAGCGCAAGCGAGCAAAAAAAGGCGGCCCCGAAGAGGGGGCCGCCCATGTTTTAATTAGCTACTTGAAGCAAATTGCTTACTTCATAACCTTAACAGCGTTGGTGGTGCCGTCGGTGTAGGTGGTAACGACGATGGTCACGCCGTTAGCCTCCTGCATCTCCTGACCAGCCATGTTGTAGTAGCGTACGTTGGCAACGGTCTTACCAGCCATCATCTCGTCGATGCCGGTAACATCCTGTACAACGAACTCGTAACTTACCTGGGTGCTCTGAACATCGCCAATGAAGGCATAAGCCTCAACGCGATACTTGCCACCAATGTTGGTGTAGTAGATCTCACCAACGGTGCCCTGATACAGAGTCCAGTCTACGATGGGAGTCGGGTTCCAGTCGTTGGTCTCAGCATCCCAAACGAATACGCGATACATCATCTGGCTGCCCTCGGTGGTCGGCAGGATGTAAACACCGTAACCGGTGATACCATCCTGGGTGTAACCCTGGAAGGTGGGAGCGCCTACTTCGGTAACGGGAGGAGTCTGCTCCTTAGCGGGAACAACGATGGTTACGATAGCGTGCTGTGACTCCTCGTAGGGATAGTTAGCCTCGGTGTAAGCCTCAACCTGGAAGGTCTGGTCAACATCGGTGCGCGGGTAGGTGTACTCGCCAGTGTAAACCTGGTTACCAGTGGTGGTGGGCCAGTTGATAACAACGTTAACTGCGTCGTCGGTGGTGGTCGGGATGATCACGGGAGCAGCAACGGGAATCCACTGAGGATCCTGAGCGGGAACGGGGATGGTAGCCTCACCGTGAACAGACTCCTTGTAGGGATAGTTAGCGGTGGTGTAAGCCTCAACGTCGTAGCTCTGATCGGCCTCGCCGTAAGCGGGACGGTCATAGATGTACTGGCCATTGTAAACCTGGTCACCAGTGGTGGTGGGCCAAGCGATGTTAACGATTACCTGAGTAGCGGTGGTCTCGTAGGTGATAACGGGAGCAGCTACGTCAACCCACTCGGGATCCATAGCGGGAACGGGGATGGTAGCCTCAGCCTTGGGAGAAGCCAGGCAGGTTGCACCCTCGAGGGTGTAAGCCTCAACGTCGTAGCTCTCATCGGGCTGACCGTAAGCGGGACGGTCATAGGAGTACTGACCGGTGTAAACCTGGTCACCATCGGTCTCGGGCCAAGCAACGGTAACGATTACCTGAGTTGCGGTGGTCTCGTAGCTGATAACGGGAGCAGCAACGGTAGCTTTCTGCTTAGGAGCCAGAGTGTAGCTGTCGGTAGCCTCATCACTGGTCTTGCCATCCTTAACAGCGGTAGCAGCTACGTTGATAACCTGCTGCTCATAGGTGCGGTCAACGGTCCAGCTGTAGGTGTTGCTGTCGATCTCCTGGCCATTAACGATCAGGGTGCAGCCTTCCTCAGCGGTAACGGTAACGGTCAGAACATCACCAACCTCAGAGAAGTTGATTGCGGGAGCAGCGATGGTCTCTTCCTGATAGTTAGCGTTCTTAACGGTCAGGATCATGGGCTCGGTGTTCCAAGCCTCCTCGAAGATGTTGGGATCCATGCCGGGGCACTGGTTCCACAGCGTGTAAGCGAGGTCGAGCTCGAAGGTAGCGAACGGCTCATCCCACTCAGCGCTAGCGGCCATGGTGAACTTACCGATGTTCTGCGGGCAACGCTCGGTTACGCCATCGAACGGGTCGATCTTGAAGAAGCACATGTTGTACTCGGTGTTAATTGCCAGACCGGGCATACCTACGTCGGCGGTACCGTACTCGATAGCATCAAACCACTGTGCAGCAAAAGCGGGGCCATAAGCCTTCTTAGGATTTGCCTTGTTGGTGATAGCGTAGTCGATGCGCTCGTGCTGAGCATCAAACATTCTCCACTGAGCCTGAACACCAGATACCATGTTCATGGACATCTCCATGATGGCGATCTTCAGCTCCTGGGTCTCACCGGGAGCAAGAGTGATCTCCGTGATCTGCTCGTTGTCAGCATTGCGGAAACCCATAACGGGAGCCGGCTCTGCACAGGCCAGGCCGAAAGTGCAAAGTGCAGCAAGTGTAAATAAAAATTTCTTCATAAGTGAATCAATTAATTAATTAAAAATTATAAAGTGAATAAAAACAATAAATTCTTAACATCCAAGGGTTAAAACCCAAATTCTGATTTTCTCAAAGAGTTTCGGACAACTTGACTTCATCGTTTCAGGTAATGATATTCTCATCAGTTCTGGTAAAGGCTATACGTTCAATATTTATAGTTGTCATGTGATATTTCATGCCTCAAGCTCGACCGTCACTCCCTCATCAAGGAGGGGCGCTGCCACGGTAGCCGCAGCAGAAAAACAACAATGCCTCTAGCCCTCGAGGGGTCAGAGTCACTTGGTATTTACAGTCTGTTTTTTTCATATCCAAGAAAAATCTAGATTTCAATGCAATGATGCTAGTCGGTTCATCTTGTGTTTGCAAAGATACTGCTATTTTTGATTCTGACAAAAAAAAACCTATTTTTTTTCAAAAAAATATTTAAAGCCCAGCAGCGGGAATACCGCAAACCGTAGGGCGCCGCAGCCGCCAAACGCGCAGAAACGACAACAGGCTATTATACATTATTATATATATCGTTTTCATCATTGGGACGGGGCTCTCGGCGGGGGATCTCTCGGCGGGGTTTCTCGGCAGGGTGGCAGCGGCGGGGGTGGTGCATCATTGGGACGGGTCTTTTGATGGCGTCGCTTCGCTTTGGCCAGTCAAAAGAACGCGTCCCAGCTGATGGCACCCGTGCTCTCAATCGTTCACCTCGTCCCGGGTGATGGTGCCCGGGATGGCCGTGGCTTCTGTAGAGACGCAAAATTTTGCACGGCTGTCCCAAGAAAAAATTAACAATTGGCCACAAGATATTGCCATACAACAGATTAGAGGTCAATATGTGATTCGGAGGATTTTCAAACAGAGCAAATGGGCCTATTTTTGTAGAAATATCAAAATGCTACAAAATGACCCAAATTCCATACGTATT
>CACYSG010000049.1 GCA_902776955.1 uncultured Bacteroidales bacterium
ACCGATGCCGTGATCAACGAGGCGGTGGACTACTATGAGCACCACGGCGACCGCGAGAAATACACCCGCGCCCTGCTCTATCGGGGCTGTGTCTATCAGATGATGGGCGATGCCGAAAAGGCGATATCGTCCTATAAGGATGCCGAAAACGCTGCCGAAGATGATGACCTGGAGAATAAAGCCTTTGCCAAGCTGCGGTTGGCGACCCTCTATGCCGACAATTCAAACTATGCCGACCTGAAGATCAGGAAATACAAGGAGGCTCTTGACCTGTACAACCAGTTGGGCGACAAGCATTATCAGATTGTGTGTCTGACCGACATGGGCGGTTATTACCGCAGTTTGCCCGATAAACGCGACAGTGCCCTCTACTACATCAATCAAGCCATCAAGCTGGCTGAGGACGAGCATGAGAACTGGTTCCTGTTCCAGAACCTGTATCAACGCGCCGAGATGTACTGCCTGATCACCAAAGAGTATGACAAGGCCCGAGTTGATATCCTGAAAGCCATAGCAGCCGGCAAGGATGAGATTGACCATCCCCGCGCACACTATGTCGCTGCCGAGACCTATCTGAACCTGGGGCGGCCCGATTCGGCCCTCTACTATCTTAATCATGTGCCCGCCAGCGGCATGATGAGCAACCACACCAGTGACACGGTCATGTATTGTCGGCTCATGAGTGAAATCGCCAAAGCCAATAAGGACTGGAATAAATACACCACCTATTATGACCGTGCCAACGAGATGGCCGACTCGATACTGGTGGCCAACGTCAACAAGAACTACCTGGCCATTGAGAAGAAATATGACATCCAGCTGGAGGAGAGTCCCGCACGAGAGGTGCCATCCTGCTGGCTGCGTTGCTGGCCCTATTGGCGCTGGGCGTGACCTTCCTGGCATGGCGCTACCGCAGCCGCCTGAAGATGAAAGAGAGCGAGGCCGAAATGCTCAGGGCCGACCTTGACGGGTCATTGGCGGGCTTGGAGAAGATGCAGGTCTCGATAGATGCCTATGAGCAGCAATTGAAGAGGGCGCAGGAGGAGATGCAGAACAATCAATCCCAACTGGATGCGCTCAAGGCCAAGCAGCGGCAAAGTGACGAAATGCGCACCATCGTGGATGGACAAATCAGGATTGTACACCAGTTGATGGAGCAGTCCTATCAATATGACAGTAACACTTTTGTCCGCAAGTTCATGGAGTTGATGACCATGCCCGAGGCGGGTGGCGACAACGACTCCTATTGGGCCAACCTGCAAACACTGGTCAACGACTTGCATAACAATGTACTGGTCGACGCGCAACAATTGGCGGGAGGCACACTTCGCGAGGACGAAATCAACTACTTGGCACTGTATTGCTGCGGCTTCTCGAGGACAGTGATCATGATATGCATGAAATACAAGAGCCTGACGACCATCTCGAACAAGAAAATCCAAATTGCCCGCAAACTAGGGGTCCAGAACCTCGATGAGTTTGTCGCTAAATACCACTAAACAGCAATAGCCGCCACCGTCTTTTTCAAACAATCATAACAACGGTAAACAACACAAACAACAATAAACAAAAGTTGTTTGTGTTGATGGCTTGTTGTGTTTGTTGTTTGATATTCCTTGGTGGATTGGTGGGTTATTGATGACTGTTTTCATGATTTGTTGTACCTTTGTGGTCGATATGAGTAACACGTCGGCCATAGCGCAGTTGCAGCAGCAACGGCACCTGCTTCAGGTGGAATACCAGGAGGAGAAGGAGGCCTATCGCCTGCACACCGAGAGCATCGGGCTGGCCCGCAAGGTGACCCGCGGCGATGCGTGGTACCCGCTGCGCCTGGGCCGCACCTACTATAACTCGATGAACCAGTACTGCATCGAGGTGACACGCCAGGCCGACGTGGAGGTGGAGCATAACTTTGAGTATGGCAAGGCCGTCGTGTTCTTTGGCGCCGAGGTGCCCGGGGGCGACCTCAAGCAGGCGGGCACGATACGCTACTTCAACTTCACGGGGACCATCTCCTATGTCGACGGCGACCGCATGGTCGTGGTGATTCCTGAGGGGCACACGCTGGAGCTGCAAAACTCGCAGCTGCCGCTGGGCGTACAGTTGTTCTTTGACGAGACGAGTTACCGCTTCATGTTTGACGCGCTGGAGCGGGTGAGCAACGCCCGGGGGACGCGTCTGGCCTACCTGCGCGACCTGTTTTACTCTCACCAGCCGGCCGAGACGTTCTCGTTTGACGCCATAAGATTCCCGTGGCTGAATGCGAGCCAGGAGCGTGCCGTCAACGACGTGCTGCGTGCCAAGGACGTGCGTGTGCTGCACGGGCCGCCGGGGACGGGCAAGACGACCACGCTGGTCGAGGCCATTAACGAGACGCTCATGCGCGAGACCCAAGTGCTGGTGTGCGCCCAGAGCAACACCGCCGTCGATTGGATCAGCGAGAAGCTGGTGGACTGCGGCATCCCGGTGCTGCGCATCGGCAACCCCACGCGTGTCAACGACAAGATGCTGAGTTTCACCTATGAGCGCCGCTTTGCCGACCACCCCGACTACCCGAAACTGTGGCAGCTGCGGCGCACCATCCGCGAGATGAGGCGCCGACGCCGCGAGACCGGCGAACGGTTCCACCAGAAGCTTGACCGCCTCAAGGAGATGGCCGTGGAACTCGAGGTGCGCATCAACGCCGACACCTTCGGGCAGGTGCGTGTCATCGCCTCGACCCTGGTGGGCGCCGGCAACAAGCTGCTTGACGGCAAGCGCTTCGGCACGGTGTTCATCGACGAGGCGGCGCAGGCGCTTGAGGCGGCGTGCTGGATACCCATCAGGCGCGCGAGCCGCGTCATATTCGCCGGCGACCACTGCCAGCTGCCGCCCACGGTCAAGAGCCTCGAGGCGCTGAAGGGCGGGTTGGGCAAGACGCTGATGGAGCGAATTGTCGAGAACAAACCCGAGTGCGTCTCGCTGCTGCAGGTGCAGTACCGCATGAACGACGAGATCATGCAGTTCAGCAGCGACTATTTCTATCATGGACAGATGAAGTCGGCCCCCGAGGTCGCCCATCGCCTCATCCACGAGGGCGACGCGCCCATCCTGTGGTTTGACACGTCGACCATCAACCTGGGCGAGGACGAGCGGCACGACTTCAGGGAGCAGTTCATCGGCGAGACCTTCGGCCGCGTCAACAAGGGCGAGGCCAACCTGACGTTGAGTCTGCTGCAGATCTATTTCCAACGCATCGGCAAGCAACACATCCTCGACGAGCGCATCGACGTGGGCATCATCTCGCCCTACCGCGCCCAGGTGCAGTACCTGAAGCGCTTGATCAACAAACGGGCCTTCTTCAAACCCTTCCGCCACCTGATATCGATCAACACCGTCGACGGCTTCCAGGGCCAGGAACGCGACATCATCCTCATCTCGCTGGTGCGCGCCAACGACACGGGCCAGATCGGTTTCCTGCGCGACCTGCGCCGCATGAACGTGGCCATCACCCGCGCCCGCATGAAACTCTTCATCCTGGGCGACGCCCCCACCCTAACGCGCCACCCCTTCTACCAACGCCTCTACGACTACATCGACACCGTCCGCCACCACAACACTCCATCAACAACTGAATAAAATTTAAACAACTGAATAATTAAAAACAACTGAAAAGTCTGAATATTCTGGGCTGGCGCGCTCGTTAAAAACAACTTAAACAACTTTGAACAACAAAAACAACTGAATAATTAAAACAACTGAAAGGTCTGAATATTCTGAGCTGTCGCTCTTGTTTTAAAAACAACTTAAACAACTTTGAACAACAACAAAAACAACTGAATAATTAAAACAACTGAAAGGTCTGAATATTCTGAGCTGTCGCTCATGTTTTAAAAACAACTTAGACAACTTTGAACAACAGAGACGACCAACAACAACATCAAATAACGGAAAACAATAAGTACAATAAATACAAAGTTCCACACTGGATAGCTTTGTATTTATTGTACTTATTGTCTTCTTTTTATTGGTGGGTTATTGACCGAGGAGGAAGTTGATCAGTTCGGTGACGTCGGTGATGGTGACTGTGCCGTCGCCATTCAGGTCGCAGCAGATGTCGCAAGGGATGTTGCCCGTGAGCTGACCGTTAATCAAGGCGATGACGTCGCTGACGTTTACCACTCCGTCGTGGTTCACATCGCCCCGCTGATAATTGTGGCTGTTCTCGAACAGCGTAATCTTCTCGCTCTTGGTCCAGTCGCTGGACGTGCCGTCAACATAGTGGGCCTTGACCCTGTAGTAGAACGTGCCGCCAGAGGTGAGATCGGCCACGGTATAGTTCTTGTCCGTGATACCGGTGACAATACGGCTGTTGGCATCGCCCTGTTCGGATACGCCGCGCAGGCCATTCTCATCAAGTTCGCCCGCATAAATCAGAATCTTCTGGAACTGGGGATAGTTTCTCGTGCCTGCAAAGGTGAGCTGGTCCATCTCCTCGCAATTGAGTTCTACAACATAGGTCTTGAATTCTGTTCCGCCGGGACAGGTGACCTCGTAGCTGTCGGTGCCTGTCGAGATGGTGAATTTCGAGCTGCTGGTCTTGGAAATCGACTTGGCCGTAATCACCACAGTCACCTTTTCATAACCCGCTAAGTCATAGACGGGTGTAATCAACGAGCTGCGGTTATTGATCGAGATGCTTGCATCCTCACACCAGATGGCCGAGCCGCTGAAGGTCCAGCCCTCGGGCATCAGGAAGTCGGGATTGTTGGAGTAGTTGGTGGGGTCCTCGACATTCCCGCTCCAGTCGGCCTGGTCAATCAGGGTGGTACCCGGCTTGGTATTCACCTCCAGGGTGTAACTGTCCACGTACTTGGCAGCCGTCAGGTCGGTCCAATCGGCACGGAACGAGGTCAGGTTGACATAGTCACTGTCGGCGGGCAGCATAACAGGAGCATAGGTCTCAAGGGTCGAGACGCCATGCAGGGTGATGACGACATCCTCGGCACCGGGGCTGCTCAAGGTCACGGTCGCCTCATGGTTGCCGCTGAAGGTGGGAGCATAGGTCACGATGACCTCGTGGGCCTCCTCAATCTCCTCAGGGGTGAAGCTCGTGGCATCCAGCGAGAAAACACCGTTCTCGTCATTGAGCACCAGCGACACGTTACCCGTGAGGGACTTGCCCTTGACGGTAAAGGAAGCCGTCGCCGTCTGCTCGGCAAAAGCCGTCATGTCGAGTTGTGCAGGGACTACCCTGATTGTGGGAGTGGTGATGGGGGGCTGCAGGCCCTTGATGATGACCTGCTCGACATTGAATGAAAAGTCGCCGTAGTAGAAGGCATTGAGCGCATAGTCTCCGTTGCCGTTACCACTCCAACCCCAGTTCACATGATAAGTGTTGTCGTTGGCATTATAGCCATCCACGTTGAAGGCATGCCCCGACCAGCCGGTCCAGGAGTCGTAATCATAGGCACAATAGACCAACGGACGGCCCTCGCTCAATTCGGTCTGGAGCATCTCGGCCCACTCCTCATCGGTGTAGTTAGGTGTCTCGTTGCCAAAGTTGTCGGCTATCGCCTTATAAACGACCTCGGCATCCTCGTCATAGCCGAAGAATTTCACGGCACGCAGGATGTCCTGAGCCTGGGCTCCACTGACCGAGACGTTGTAATCCATGTGTTCCACTTGGCCCACATAGCGCATGAGCCATGCGACAGCATCGGCCTGGGCGGTGGTGTAAGTGCCCGTGTACTTGTCCAGCATGTTGTCCCAGTCAAACGTGATGGACGGCAATGCCGGCACCTGGGTGTTGATGCTCGATGAAATGTAGGCGGGAACCTCGGGCGTGGGAGCCGTGGGGTACTTCCAGTAGTAGAACACCATCGACAGCGAGGTGGCGGGGCAGCCCGTCAGGCAGTGTGTGCCGTCATAGATGGGGCAATGGTTGTAGTAGGGCTCAGCCTGGTCCCATTCGGCGGTGAGCAACGGAGCGATTGAGGTCGCTAACTTGAGATTCTTGGCAGATTTCGGCGTTTCAACAACCAAACCGGGATGGGCCTGCAGGAATTCGAGTTGTCGCTTGTAGGTGCTCAACCAGTACTTCATGTTCTCGGGCATGTTGGTCACGTCCAGAGGGCGATCACCGTGGGCCAGGATGGTCTGGGCGCGGTCTTCGCCTGCCACGATGACGAAGCTCTTCTCGGTGTTAAAGATGTAATAGACCGGGACAGCGGGATTAGCCGTGTTTCTCTCGATATGGGCAATCTTGAGGTCGCCCTGTGCTGGAGCGGCCATTCTGCCTGGGGCAGACATCGTGTTCAGGAAACGTTGCGCCTGGGCTCGTGCAGTCGCTTCATCGACGTTGGCAGTGAAAGCCTGTGTTGCCGTCAACAAGATGGCAGCAAATGCTAGAAGTAATCTCATAATGTCGTGTTTTTTATCGGTTAATGTTAATAGTCGCCACAAAGTTAGTAAAAATATACCTCATTTCTACTGATACCGATAAAAAACTTTTATCACAGATAGCCGCGCGGGGCCCACGCTAAGGCGCAAAGACGCGAAGACGATTTGGGGCATCCGCGCACGGGGAATGGTCGGCGAATTTAACGAATTAAACGAATGGCTGACGCGCACATAAAAAAAACAACTAGAACAACCAGCAACAACAGCAACAACTCTTATTATTGTTGTTTGTGTTGTTTATCGTTGTTCTAGTTGTTTTTAATTACAAGTTGTTTTTAGTTTTATGTGGTGGGGATTTTTTTGAGCCACTGGCGATAGCCCAGGACAGCCATGACGGTGTAGAAGGCGTAGAGGCAGGCGGTGAAGGGAATCTGCTTGTAGATGTAGAGGACGGTGCAGACGGCATCGACGACGAGCCACAGGAGCCATTGCTCGGCGTACTTCTGGGCCAGCGCCCACAGGGCGACCATGCTCAGGGCGGTAGTGAAGCTGTCACAGATGGGGACGCTGCTGTCGGTCCAAGTAATCAGAATCCAATAGATGACGCCCCACAGCACTAGGCCGACTATGGCCACGGGCAGGACGCGCCGCATCGGGAAATGGGTGATGGGCAGTTCGCCTTCGTTGGGAGACGCAAGATTTTGCGTCTCTACATCACCACGTGAACGGCTGCGGGTCCAGCGCCACATGGCATAGCCATAGATGGCGGCGAGGACGTAATAGACCTCCATGCCGAAGTCGGCGTACAGGCCGCGTGCCCAATAGAGATAGCCGTGGACGATGGGCATGATGACACTCACGAGCCACAGCCAGATGCTGGCCTTGAACTCGAGCCATAGGTAAATGAGTCCCAACACCAGGCCCACCAAGTCGATGGCCTTGACCCAAGTGAAGTCACTGAAATATTGAACAATAGCATCCATGACAAGACTGATTGGACTGATTGGACTGATTGGACTGATTGGACTAATTGGACTAATGGGACTAATTGGGCAAATTGGTCGAATTGGTCTAATTGGTTCCAATAATCTACTAGTTAGAACTTAAGGGTCAGGTGGCCCAGGGCGTTGATGCCGGCCATGGGATAGAAGCGGGGATCGCTGTAGAGGGTGTAGTTGGCATCCTTGCTGCCGCCGGGATAGAGGGCGCTGGTCATCGAGTAGCCGTTGGTCTCGTACTTCTCGTTGAACAGGTTGTAGATGGTGGCGCCGACGGTGATGCTGCGGATGTGCGGCAACTTGAAGGTGTAGGCCAGGTTAAGGTCGTTGACGAAGTAGGGATCCAGCGAATCCTCCTTGCGCTCGAAGTTGTCGAGGTACTGGCGCGACACATACTGCGAATGCAGCGATGCCGTAAAGCCCTTGTAGTCAAAGGCAAGCATGCTGCCCATGGTCAAGCTGGGCGAGAAGGCGATGGTGGTGTTGCCCTTCTCGATGGCGGTCTGGCTCCACATCTCGTCCCACGTGTCGGCGTCATAGTCGCTCACATAGCCCACATAGTCCTTGATGCGGTTGCGGCTCAGGGTGGCGTTCACGTCCCAGCTCAGCCAGTCGGTGAAGCGATAGGCTGCCTTGAGTTCTACACCCATGCGGTAGCTATCAGGAACGTTCTCGGCCATTAGTTCACCAATCTCGTTGATCTTGCCGTTGAGCACGAGCTGGTCCTTATATTTCATATAGTAGAAGTTGGCGCCTGCCACGAAATTATCGGCTCGGAACTCGTAGCCAGCCTCCCAATCATACAGTTTCTCGCTGGTGGGATGCTCGAGGAAGAGGCCGTCGGTGTAGTTGTTGCGGGTGGGCTCCTTCTGGGCCACGGCAAACGAGGCATAGGCACGGTGATGGGTATTGATCTGCCAGTTCAGACCGGCCTTGGGGTTGAAGAAGTTGAACGGCTCGTTGATGTCAAGCTTCTGCAGGCACTCGGGGTCGGCTGTCCAGTCCCACTTGTCGTTGTCGCCCGTGATGCGGTAGCCGATGTGGCGGTACTGCAGGTCGGCATAGGCGCTCAAGCCGCCGGTGATCACGTAATTACCCTTGATGTAGATGTTGAAGTCGGTCTTGCGGCCGTTGTTGCGGTAATACTCGTGGTCGGGAGCGAGCGTGCCGGTGTAGTTCTCCACCCAGATGACCTGTCCGAAGTGGTCGTTGCTGTAACGGTTGATGCCGCCGCCCAGGGTGGCTGCCAGGCGGTCGCCATTGTACTGCAGCGAGAACACGCCGCCGCCAAAGCCGCTGTCCACGCACTTCTTGCGCACGAGGCTGGCCTTCTTGCTGGTGCCAGTGGCCGTCACAACGGGCTCCAGGGCATACTCCTTGAGAGTGCGTGCGTTCTTGTACTCCTGATAGTAGCCGTAGCCGTCGGTGTAGTGCAGCGCCACATTGAGTTTCCAGAACGGATTGAAGACCTGATTCAAGATGAGCTGGTAGTGGGTCTGGCGGTAGATGTCCTTCTGGTCCTTGTAGAAGCCCGTCACCTCGCCGTCGTGCTTGATTTCGCCGTTGGGGTTATAGGTGCGGTTATCCTTGAGGTCGTCGCGGCTGATGCCGTCCCAAGCGTGGTAGGTATCCTCCTTGCCGCCAAAGGTGATGAAACGCAGTGATGTCTTATCGTTGAAATAGCCCAGCTGGCCGAAGTAACTCACCAGTTCGCTGCTGGCGCGGTCGCGGTAACCGTCGCTGCCGATGTGCGACAAACGGGCCTCGACGGCGAAATGATCGCCCAGGACGCCGCTGCCCACGCGCAGGGTCTCCTTGTTGGTGTTAAAAGAGCCGTAGGTGCCCGAGAATTCGGCATAGGCGTCACGCGAGATGCCCTGCGTGCGCAGGTTCACGCTGCCGCCGAATGCGCCCGAGCCGTTGGTCGAGGTGCCCGCGCCGCGCTGCACCTGTATGTCGCGCACCGACGAAGCGAAGTCGGGCGTGTTCACCCAGTAGATGCTGTGGCTCTCGGCATCGTTCATGGGGATGTCGTTCACCGTGATGTTGATGCGGGTGGCATCGGTGCCACGCACACGCATCGACGAGTAACCCACGCCGGCGCCCGCGTCGCTGGTGGTGATGACCGAGGGGGTCATCGTCAGCAGGAACGGGATGTCCAGGCCATGGTTCTCGGCAGCAAGCTGACTGGAAGTGATGTTAGTAAACGCTACGGGAGTGTTGCTCGAGGCACGAGTGCCCAGAACCTCCACCTCGCTCAGGGCGACCGAGGGGAGCGTGTCGGTTGCCGCGGGTTGTGCCGCTGCAACGAGGGTTGCCATCACGGTGGCAACCGTCAATAAAGACTTTTTCATCGGTTTTTAATTAATAAGTTGTTCTCTACGCCGGTATTGTCCGGATCAGATCAATGGGTATGATCTCAGCCCCGTGTTTCCACAAGAGCACCCCAAACTCATTGAATCACGGCGCAAAGGTACAAATAAGTTTTCAGTTATTGATAGGTCATCCGTCAATTTTTAATAGCTACAGGTGCCGATTGTAGGGTCGTGAATGTAACAATTTGTCGGTCGTCGGGGCTTATTTCACAATATTTAATCTAAAATATGTTTCATTATGCTTGTATTGGTTGGGAAAAAGGAGTACCTTTGCGGTGGTAAAATTTCAACGAAAAGTTTAACGAAATAAAAATAGAGATACAACATGGCATTAACAAATGACAAATTGGTCATCGTCGGCGCTGCCGGCATGATCGGCTCAAACATGGTACAGACCGCCCTGATGATGGGCTTGACAACAAACATCTGCCTTTATGACGTGTTCTCGCCCGAGGGCGTGGCCGAGGAAATGCGCCAGAGCGGTTTCGGCAACGTGAATATCGTTGCCACCACCGACGTCAAGGAAGCCTTTACCGACGCTAAATACATCATTTCGAGCGGTGGTGCACCCCGCAAGGATGGTATGACCCGCGAGGACCTGCTGGCCGGCAACTGCAAGATTGCCGAGGAGCTTGGTATGGACATCAAGAGGTACTGCCCCGACGTGAAGCACGTGGTTATCATCTTCAACCCCGCCGACCTGACGGGTCTGGTGACCCTGTTGTACAGCGGCTTGAAGCCCAGCCAGGTGACCACCCTTGCCGCCCTTGACACCACGCGCCTGCAGAGCGCGCTGGCCAAGAAGTTCGGCGTAATGCGTAACGAAATCACCGGCTGTGCCACCTACGGCGGCCACGGCGAGCAGATGGCAGTGTTCGGCAGCCATGTCGAGATTGCAGGACGCAAGTTGATCGACATCATGGGTACCGAAGAATTCCCCCGCGAGGAGTGGGAACACATGAAGCGTGAAGTCACCCTGGGCGGTGCCCAGATCATCAAGCTGCGCGGCCGCAGCTCGTTCCAGAGCCCCGCTTACCTGTCAGTAGAGATGATTCGTGCTGCTATGGGCGGTGAGAAGTTCAACTACCCCGTAGGCACCTACGTGAACAACGACAAGTACAACCACATCATGATGGCAATGGACACCACGCTCGACGAGAACGGTGCATCCTACAAGGTGCCGCAGGGCATTCCCAGCGAGAACGCACGACTCGACGCCAGCTATGAGCACCTGTGCAAGATGCGCGACGAGCTGGTAACCCTGGGTATCGTTCCTCCCATCAGCGAGTGGAACAAGATCAACCCGAACCTGTAAAGCGCCTACGGCCTTAACAAGACCTCACAAACGGGGCTAGGCGTCTAATGACCTATGCCCCGTTTGTTGTTTTTCAACGTATCGGCCTCGACACGCGGCTATTCAGCGAATGGCTGGCCGTTAATCCTCACGCCGAGGCGCAAAGTTTTGTTTTAAGACCCATCAACTAATGAACCTGAGAAAGGAACAATGCAATCACATCAAGGGGCTGGGAATCCTCTTGATCATGCTCCACAACTATGTGGACATCCTGTTGGGCATCGGCAGCAACGAAGTGCGCTTTTCCCAAGAGGCCGTCGACATTTTCCAGGCTCATGTGTTCACAGCCGATTTCCTATGGTACATCCTCTCCTATGCCGGCTGGATCGGCGTCCCCGTTTTTTTCTTCCTGAGCGGATATGGACTAACCAAGAAATATCCTGACACACAGCGCCTTGCTCCTAGCCCTTACATCAAAAATCACCTGATCAAACTGTGGCTGCTGCTCATTCCGGTGTATCTCGTTTATTACGCCATCTACCGGACCAACATCAAGTCGGCCATCGCCCAAATCACGTTCACCAACACCATCCTGAGTTACGGCAAGAACGGTATCTACATTGATCCTGGGGTGTATTGGTTTTTTGGCGCCATCCTGCAGTTTTACCTGCTGTTCCTTGTATTCAGGAAACTGAGCAACCGCTGGCTGTGGGGTCTCTGCGGCGTCTTCGTCGTTTTTCATTACCTCATCCTGTATGGAGTGAGCCCCGAAACGATGAACTGGACGCGCAACAACTTCCTGGGCTGGGGCGAAATCTTCATCCTGGGTATCCTTGCGGCAAGGAGCGATTTTTCCATTTCCAAACGCTTGAACGCGGTTGCCTGTGCCGTCTCGCTGGTGGCACTTTGCGTTTGCCTGGTCACCAAGTGGCTCACCCCTCTTGTTGAGCTATTTACCGTCGTTTTCTTTATCACGCTCACCGGGATGGTGCGGTTAAAGTGGGTCGGGTTCATCGGCATCATTTCCTCCAGCGTCTTTGTCATCCATCCGCTGGTGAGGATGCTGTTCTACAGCATTTACTTCGCTCCCGAGCACCCGTACATCACCACCTTGATTTATGCCGCGATTGTGCTTGTCGTGAGCTGGATTCATTATCGTGTGCTCAAGTGGTTCAACAAGATGGTATTCTCCCGCCGTTGACGCAATCGCACAATTCTGGATGACAACAATTAAAATATAAAAAACAAGAAATACAAGAAATACGATTTGTTGGAAATCAGCGTTTTGCGTGAGGGGATGCCATGAAAATTCTTTGCGTCTTTGCGCCTTAGCGTGGGGCAGAAAACGTTGCGCAAAGAATGTGAATAAATGCTATAAAACAGACGTGTTTCGAAAAAATCATTATAAAATTTGGGTCGTCGCAAAGTTTTGACTAATTTTGCCGTGCAAAATGAGCGAGAGGCTCACCTGGGCAGTTAGCGCAGTTGGTTCAGAGCATCTGCCTTACAAGCAGAGGGTCGGGGGTTCGAATCCCTCACTGCCCACCCCAACAATAAAGCATTGGATTACTCTAGTTGATAGAGAGACGTGCGGCTTTGTTTTATTAAAGAAGAGATATCTGTAATAAGATATAATTGTATGATACAGCATGCGGCCGAGAGGCCACTAAACATTTTGATTTACTTTACATTACAAACAACTATCAACCAAAAACAACATTAGAAAGCGATGGACGAGAACTTAAAAAAACCGAAAAGGCCTAGAATCGGTGAAGTCAATGCCAATCTAGATGAAAATTTGGAAAATGGTCGCTACGAGAAAGTAGAATATAGCGCCCATGAGCCCGTACAGGGAGAAGAGTCTAACACCGCCGAGGGATACCAGCAACAGGAAGGCTACCAGCAGCGTCAGGGTGGCTACCATCGTCAGGGTTATCAGCCCCGTCAGGGTGGCTATCAGCAGCGTCAGGGCGGTTACCAGCGCCAGGGCGGCTATCAGCAGCGTCAGGGCGGTTATCAGCGCCAGGGCGGCTATCAGCCCCGTCAGGGTGGCTACCAGCCCCGCTATCAGCAACCTTACCAGCAACCCCAAGATTCAGGTGAAACACCCACTAATGCCGAGGGCACCACGATGAATCCCGAACAGCAACAAGGTGGTTACCAGCCCCGTCAGGGCGGCTATCAGCCCCGCCAGGGTGGTTACCAGCCCCGTCAGGGCGGCTACCAGCAGCGTCAGGGTGGCTACCAGCAGCGCCAGGGCGGCTACCAGCAGCGCCAGGGTGGTTACCAGCAGCGCCAGGGTGGCTACCAGCAGCGTCAGCAGGGCGGCTACCAGCAGCGTCAGCAGGGCGGCTACCAGCAGCGTCAGCAGGGTGGTTACCAGCAGCGCCAGCAGGGCGGCTACCAGCAGCGTCAGCAGGGCGGCTATCAGCAGCGTCCCAAGCGCCAGGCTAAGCCCCAGATGCGCTTCACCCCCAAGCCCCAACGTGTCATCTATGAGGAGCCCGCTATCGACCCCAACATGGAGATCCGCCTGAACAAGTTCATGGCCAACGCCGGCATCTGCTCGCGCCGTGTGGCTGATGAATACATCCAGAAGGGTCTTGTGAAAGTAAACGGCAACGTAGTTACCGAACTCGGTATGAAGATCACCCCCAAGGACATCGTTGAATACAACGACCAGATCGTCACCACCGAGAAGAAGTGCTACATCCTGCTCAACAAACCCAAGGACTGCGTCACCACCAGCGATGACCCCAACGGCCGCAAGACCGTTATGGACCTCGTGAAGGGTGCCTGCGAGGAGCGTATCTATCCCGTCGGCCGCCTCGACCGCAACACCACCGGTGTGCTGCTGCTCACCAACGACGGTGACCTGGCTGCCAAGCTCGCTCATCCGCAGTATGTCAAGAAGAAAATTTACCAGGTATGGACCGACAAGCCCATCAGCGAGGAGGACATGCAACACATCGCCGACGGCGTTGAGCTCGACGACGGCCCCATCCACGCCGATGCCGTGAGCTATGTCTCCCCCACCGACCGCAAGCAGGCCGGCATCGAGATCCACTCGGGCCGCAACCGCGTCGTACGCCGCATATTTGAATCACTCGGCTACCATGTCGTGAAGCTCGACCGCGTTTACTTTGCAGGCCTGACCAAGAAGAACCTGCCTCGCGGACGCTGGCGTTACCTGACCCAGGAAGAGGTAAACTTCTTGAAGCAGAACTCATTTGAATAAACATATCAACACATCCGACCCAAACGCCCCACGCTAAGACGCCAAGACGCCAAATGATTTTTAGCGACTTAGCGGCTTAGCGAGAGGCTTGTGGCGGAGTTAAAAAAGAAATACAACAAAAAAACAATGGCTTTGAAACGTACAAAAATCGTCGATATCTTTGATCCCGCTCTGGTGGGACAGCAGGTGTGTGTCAAGGGCTGGGTACGCAGCCGCCGTGGAAACAAGTTCGTCCAGTTCATCGCATTGAACGACGGCTCGACCATCAACAACCTGCAGATTGTCGTTGACCTCGAGAAATTCAGCGAGGAGGAGTTGCGACCCATCACCACAGGCGCCAGCCTGCACGTCGAGGGCGAGCTCGTCCAGTCGCAGGGCAAGGGTCAGACCGTTGAGGTTCAGGCCCAGACCATCGAGATTTACGGCACATGCGCCGATGACTACCCCATGCAGAAGAAAGGCCACACGCTGGAATTCCTGCGCACTAAGGCCCACCTGCGCATGCGCACCAACACCTTTGGTGCCGTGTTCCGCATCCGTCACCACCTGGCATTTGCCATTCACAAGTTCTTCAACGACAAGGGCTTCTTCTACCTGCACACGCCGTTGATCACCGCTAGCGACTGCGAGGGTGCCGGCGACATGTTCCAGGTGACCACCCTCGACCTGGGCGACCTGCCCAAGACCGAGGAGGGCAAGACCGACTACTCGAAGGACTTCTTCGGCAAGTCGACGAGCCTGACCGTGTCGGGTCAGCTCGAGGGTGAGCTGGGCGCCACCGCCCTGGGTGAGATTTACACCTTTGGCCCCACCTTCCGCGCCGAGAACAGCAACACGCCGCGCCACCTGGCCGAGTTCTGGATGATTGAGCCCGAGATGGCCTTCTATGACATCACGGACAACATGGACCTGGCCGAGGAGTTCATCAAGTACTGTGTGAACTATGCGCTGGAGCACTGCCAGGATGACCTGGAGTTCTTGAACAAGATGTTTGACAACACCTTGATCGAGCGCCTGCACAGTGTGCTCAAGGAGCCGTTCGTTCGCCTGACCTACACCGAGGGTATCGAGATCCTCAAGCAGGCCAAGAAGAAATTTGAATTCCCCGTGGACTGGGGCGTGGACCTGCAGAGCGAGCACGAGCGCTACCTCGTCGAGGAGCACTTCAAGCGCCCTGTTATCCTGACCGACTATCCGCGTGAGATTAAGGCCTTCTACATGAAGCAGAACGAGGACGGCAAGACCGTTCGCGCCATGGACGTGCTCTTCCCCATGATCGGTGAGATCATCGGCGGTAGCGAGCGCGAAGCCGACTACGACAAGCTGATGAGCGAGATCGAGCGCCGCGGCATCCCCATGAAGGACATGTGGTGGTACCTCGACACGCGCCGCTTTGGCACCGTGCCTCACAGCGGCTTCGGCCTGGGCTTCGAGCGCCTCATCCTGTTCGTGACGGGTATGGCCAACATCCGCGACGTCATCCCGTTCCCGCGCACCCCGAACAACGCAGAGTTCTGATATCCAAGTGGGCAGGCCCACTTGGAGTTTAGAGTTTAGAGTTTAGGGTTTAGAGGGGCTGACGCTGAAAGAGCCTTTAGATTCGCCCCAGTAAACTCGAGACTTTTTTCAAACTTTTCCAGCCGCGACAGCATGCACGCTGCCGCGGCTGGCTTGGTTTATTGTCTAAAAAATGTAGTGATTGTCATCCTTCATTGAGGGAAAAACAGTATATTTGCATCTTCATTATGGTCGTGCCAATCAGGATTGCGCCGGTTGACAACTCATGAAACGGAAATTACTGATGAATAAACATATAACTCTTCTTGTCATTCTGTTGACAATCTGCTCGAGTGCTTCTCTGGCTCAGTCTGATGCCGTTGAGAAGGCGCTTAATCAGTATAACAGCGCGCTGACGGTAGATGCCGCCAACCAGTTCTTTGTCCTGCTCGACCGGGAGGAGTTCACCGAGGAGAAGATCCATTTCTCGCCCCAGGTGCCCGCCGACTCGGTGCGCCAGCAGGTGTGGTACTGGGCCAGCGAGTGGTTCTATGACCAGCAGGATTACAATCAAGGCAAGGATTACGGCCTCAAGGCCCTGAAACTCTATCACGACGCGAGCGAGAGCAAGGCCGACTGCCTGAACCTGCTGGGATGCATCTACGTCAGGCTGGGAGACTTCAAAAATGCGGCGACCTATGCCAAGCAATGCCTCGACATCGACATGGCCAGCGGCGACCATGACCGCATCTCGTCGAGCATGAACACGCTGGCAGGCATCTATATGGCTGCCCATCAGGCCGACGAAGCCGAAAAACTTATCGTTCAGGCCATCGAGCATGCCGACCTGGCCAAGAACCCTGCCCGCAAGGCCGTCTTGCTGGGCACGGCATCAGAGATATACCACTCACTGACCCAGGAGGAGAAAGCCCTCGACTATGCCCAGCAAGCCTATGACCTGGAACAGAAGCTGGGACGCAGCCTGCCTGCCGCCTACCGCCTGGACCAGAAGGCATCGGCCCTGATGGGGCTGAAGCGCTATGAGGAGGCAGAGAAAGCCCTGCGCGAGGCCATCCCGGTGATGCGCGAGCAGGGTGACCTGCACTCGCTCGCCATTGCCAGCAACCACATGGGCACCTGCCTGATCTGGCAGAAACGCAACGAGGAGGCGTTCCCGTTTTTCCGAGAGGCTGCCGACCTGCTGGTGAAGATGGGCGACCCTGTCAATGAGATGTATTCCCGTCGCGGCCTGTGCCTGAGCCTGTGGGAAAGCAACCCCGACAGCGCCCGCAGCGAGTTGAACCGTTTCAATTTCCTCAAGGACTCGCTCTACTCCAGCGAGTCGGCCGAAGCGCTGGCACGCCTCAATGCCGAATTTGGCAACGACCAGTTGACGATGGAGAATGAGCAGGTGCGCAACGCCCGCACCCGCGACCGCATCATTGCCGTCGCCCTGCTGTTGCTGCTTGCAGCGGCAGCATGGTGGGTCATCAGGCGCCAGCGACAGCGCCAGCAGCAGCACATCAACAAGCTGGTGCGCGAGATTGAGCTATTGAAGGCCGAGAGCGAGGCGGCACGTGCGGCTATGGCCAGCATAAGCCAGGCCGACATCACCGATGCTGAAGAAGCGTTGCCCGACGAAGAGCCCGTCCCGACGATTGTCGGTGTCACCGAGAATGTATTCCTGACACGCGTGATCGATTTTGTCAACGACCATCTGGAGCAGGGAGACTTCGGGTTGGAGAATATGGCAGAGCACTTTGCGATGAGTATCTCCACCCTGCGCCGCCGCCTGCAGGATGCCACCGGCGTTTCACCCAAGTCCTACATCCAGGCGATACAGATGCAGCGCGCCTGCAACCTGCTCGACAGCGGCATGCAGATTGCCGACGTGGCGATGCAATGCGGCTTCACCGAGCCGGGCAGTTTCACCCGCACCTTCAAGCGCGTCCTGGGCCTCACCCCATCACAGTACCGTGCCCGTGCCTGACGCCCTAGAGTTCTTGTAGAGGATGAGTCATCATCCATTCGACGCAAATTGTATCGCGCTGCGCGCGAGAACCTTTAGCTCGGCGAAGCCAAATCAAAAAAAATTATTTATTTGCTGTCCAGGAAAAAATCTATTTGATTGTCTGATTGACAGTTAACTATCAACATCAACCAGTCTTAGGGCTTGCTTTAGGGCCGCTCTCGCCCAACGGGCGAGCCTCTGAGTAACCCGTGGTAATGCTGGCAATCGAGCGGAGCGAGAGAGCCAGCATCACCACGGGTAAGGACGCACATAAGAATGTCGCTGAAGGCGACCCCCTTGACGGTCATGGGTTTTGGGGTCGCCTCCGGCGACGATAGGGAGGCATTGCGGCACCGGGGGTGCCTGCCATTTCACTCGCTTCGCTCGTTTCATTAGCAGGTACCCCCGGTTACTCAGATGACACCCTCCGGGTGATTCGCTCGCATAAACAAATGTCCCTGCCTGATTCATCATGAACGATGTTTACCGGACAGGGGAACCAGTGCATAACGGAACGGGCCTCGTAGAGGGCCACTCACAGCCAGCATTAGTGGCCCCCTCCGGGGCCCAATTAGGATAGTGCCTCTTTCACCAAGCCACGAGGACCTACGGCCCTCGCGCCATGGTGTTATTACAATTCAAGGCCTACTGGCCTTGTGCAGACCTTCGGCCTGCATTTCC
This sequence comes from uncultured Bacteroidales bacterium, assembly GCA_902776955.1. Taxonomy (GTDB): domain Bacteria; phylum Bacteroidota; class Bacteroidia; order Bacteroidales; family Muribaculaceae; genus Sodaliphilus. The sequence continues at coordinate 18,476 of CACYSG010000049.1, forward strand.
CGCAATGATATACCTGTTGGCTATACAGCCTGTTTATTGATTATTTTCCTGCCTTCAGGGCGGTTATAGTTCTAGCGTTTGAATTATGACACACCGTCTACATATTTTAAAGAATCAGGATGGGGTCGCCATTATTTCTAATTACGAAAAGCAGGAAAAAGTATATTTTTTAATGAATTTCTAATAAAAATCGCTTTTTACGTTGTTTTTGGTCAAAAATGTTCAGTTTTTTGACTAAAAATGTTCATTGTATCCAATGATTATGTTGTAAATTTGCGATATCAAAACAACAATCATTTATTAACTTTTAAATTTATAAGATCATGAAAAAATTTCTACTGACATTCATGCTGGCATTGATGGCCATGGCCATTAATGCAGCGACGTTCACCCAGGGTGATTTCATCTACGAGATTGTGAACGACTCTACCTGTAACCTGAGTGGCTTATCGAGTGCCGGCTCTGGCAAGACCTACCTCAAGATAGGTGGCTATACTTTCAATGCCAGCACTCAGAAGTATTGCAAGGTGCAGAAGATTAATCAAGACGCGTTTGAGAACAACTTCACAATCACCGAGGTGCGCATCGGCCCAGGTGTTGAGGTCATCGCGAATTATGCATTCTACAACTGCACTAAGTTACAGATCGTCTCTCTTCCCAGCACCATCCAGTCATTGGGCAATTCGGTGTTCTTTGGCTGTCCAATCACGTTGATCAACTGCGCTGCCGAGACGATGCCCACGTTTACCTCCTACACATTCAATGGTTTGGGAACGATATCGGGCACGCGCTCGTGGTGGACAGGCACTAAAGCAGGCAAGGATGCAGCCAATGCCAACAGCACCATCACCAGCCTGTTCAGCGTGGAACGTATGCCGACCCAGGCCTATGATGTTGCATCCTTCATAGGCGGCACTTCTCCCAATTACCGCTGCACGGTTTATGCCATAGTGACCAAAGCGTGGAGTCCAGTCATTCAGCGCGGTGGCGAGTGCAAGATTATTTATGCCTCCCCTGCCAGCCAAAACACCACGGCCACGCTCGAGGTGCCCTACAACGAGAGCCTGAGCGACACCGGCTATGACCGCTATTCGCCCGTCGAGATTGCCGACTATGCCTTCCAGAACAGGGACTTCATCAAGCGGGTGATCATCAGCGGCGCCACTGGATTCAAGAGAATAGGCTTATGCGCCTTCCAGAACAACACAGCCCTGACGTCGGTGACCTTGTGTGCCCAGCGTGTTGACAACTATGCCTTTGACGGCTGTACTAACCTGTCGAGTGTGCAACTCTATGGCAGCAACGAGAACAACTACAGCGTTCAGCAGTTGGGATTTGCCAGTTTCAGGGGTACCGCTGTATCGAGCGTTTACATCCCCAAAAACTTGACCTCCTATGAGGGTGGCCCGTTCTGCAATTGCCCCAACCTGACCCAGTTCACTGTGAGCAGCGAGAATACAGTTTTTGCCGCCTACAACTACTCGCTCTACAGCAAGAATTACGCGACGCTCTACCAGTATCCCTCGGGACGTTACACCTACCTCTTTAACGAGGAGGCACATCAGTCGATGACCAGGATCAACGGCTATGCCTTCAAGGGAAATACCAGGATTTCAGATCTGGCGATCCCTTACGGTGTGACATACATCGGCGCTGAGGCCTTCTATGGAATGTCCAGCTTGACGCGGCTGCGCATTCCCAGCTCGGTGACAACGTTTGTACATAACACGTTCCAGAACATGACTGGCCTCAAGGACTTCTATTTCAACATTAAGACTATTCCCAGCTCGTTGACGGGCAGTAACTGCTTCCTGAACATCAAGAGCGGTTGCAAGCTGCACATCCCGCGCCAACGCACCAATCACTACAGCAGCACCTCGCCGTGGTCCTCGTCCTTCACGGGCGGCATCTATGAGGACGCCTACGACCACATCATTACCTACAATAACGGCAGCGCCCTCAACTATTACCTGGGCTTCACGGTGACCAGCACCTCCAGCTACACCGATACCAAGGTGCAGAGTACAGCTGCCAATGGCCAGATGAGCATTACCTACGGCTATGTGGGCACCGAGGGCGGCTTTACCGGCGAGTTGAACCTGCCCAACACCGTCAGCCTGCGCGGCAAGACCTATATCGTGAGCGAGGTTGACCGTGAGGTATTCCGCGACCAGACGCTTATCCAGAGGGTAACAGGCGGTAACGGCATCAAGAAGATCGGTCCCCTGTCGTTTGCAGGCTTGACTGCCTGTACGGGCTTTTACCTCCACAACCCTGTCGAGTTCTGCGACTCGTCGTTGTTCAATTGCAAGGCGACTCTCGTCGAACTTGGCGACCGCCTGCAGCGCATCGGCAAGGACGCCTTCCGCGGCAGTCGAATAAGAGAGTTGCTCATGCCGCCCAGTGTCACCACAATCGGCGCCCGCTTCATTGCCGGTGACACCAATCTTGAC
>CACYSG010000050.1 GCA_902776955.1 uncultured Bacteroidales bacterium
GTTGGTGTCCATGTATCGGCCATCGACATCGCTCATGGTGTTGGGCTGCAACAACACGTGGTAGAGTCCGGTGTAGAAAATCTGCTTTTGCTCATCTGTACCGTCAATATTGATGCATGACAGCTGCCGCTGCCACTCGTCATGGGCTTGACGTACATATTGGTCAAAATCCCAGCCCGGGGCTTCGGCGGCGAGGTTGCGACGTGCACCGTCGATATCGACCGCCGAGAAGGCTACCTTGACCGTCAATCGGCTATCACCTGCAGTGTCAAACGACAGGGCGCAGCGCAGCGTGCGCCCATTGATTACCGTAGCATCGCCCACTGTGCGCGTGCCGTCCATGAGCAGGTGCCCAGTGATGGGACGGGAAAATTCGGCGCGGAAATACACCTTGCGCAGCTTGGCCCAGCCGGTGATGACGCGGTAGCCTTCCACCGTGTGGTCATCGACAAGGCGGAGCTGGGCTTGGATGATGTCATAACTGCGGCGGCCGCTATAATAGGCTTGGCCGCGAAAGGTGGAGTGGTCGAGGTCAAGAATGATCTTTTGCGGCTTCCCTTGGGGGAAAGTATAGCGGTGAATGCCAGTACGGGTAGTGGCGCTGAGCTCGGCTTTTACTCCGCTTTCCTGAAGTTCAACCCAATAGTATCCTGGACTTGCCGCTTCTCGCTCGTGTGAGAAAGTCTGCCCGAAGTTGCCTGTCGCCAGATATTCAGGAGTCACATCCCAGGTCACAGGCATGAGCGAGACGTCAAACAGGTCTGTACAGCCCGTGCCGCTCAAGTGGGTGTGGGAGATGGCGTAGATGCTGTCACGGTTGTAGTCATAGCCCGAGCAGGGATCCCAGGTCACCATTTGTTCGGTGTCGGGACTCAACTGCACCATTCCCTGTGGCATTGTGGCTCCGGGGAACGTGCTGCCGCTCAAGGCGCCGGTGGCATCGGTCTGCGTGCCTATAAACGGATTGACATATTGGGTGTAATCGGTTGTGGTGGCTTGGAGCAGCAATGTGCTCCACAAGGCTAAGAGTAAGATAGTCTGTTTCATATATCGATAGCGTAGCATTTGGGTTTTCACATTTTGGTTACAAAATTAAAAAAAAACCGCATCTTTTTAGTAATTTTGCACCAAAATTTGTGCAAGCCGAACACCATAAAGTTCACTTTAATGGTTGAGGCGCCGCCAAATTTATCTAAATAATATAAAATGTGACTATATGGGACTCATTGACGATAGCAAACGCATTAATGATATAGACGTTAAAGAAGAACGTGCCATCCTTGTGGGACTGATCACGCCCCAACAGGGCGAGGCCAAGGCCCGCGAATATCTTGACGAACTCGAATTCCTCGCCGAGACTGCCGGCGCCATCACCGTTCGCACCTTCCTGCAGCGTTGTGACGGCCCCAACAGCACCTCCTACGTGGGCAAGGGCAAACTCGAGGAAATCGTGGCCTATGTCGAGGAAAACGACATCAGCCTGGTGATTTTTGACGACGACCTCACGCCCAAGCAAGTCGCCTTTATCGAGAAGGCCGTTCAGGTCAAGACGCTTGACCGTACGAGCCTCATCCTGGACATCTTTGCCAAGCGCGCCCAGACCGCCAGCGCCAAGATGCAGGTCGAGCTGGCGCAGTACCAGTACCTGTTGCCGCGATTGACGGGTATGTGGACCCACTTGGAGCGCCAGCGAGGCGGTATCGGTATGCGTGGTCCTGGTGAGACCCAGATCGAAACCGACCGCCGTATCGTCAAGACCAAAATCTCCCTGCTCAAGGAGAAACTGGCCCTGCTAGACAAACAGAAGATTACCCAGCGCAAGAATCGCGGCAAGCTCACCCGCATCGCCCTCGTGGGCTATACCAACGTGGGCAAATCCACGCTGATGAACGTGCTGAGCAAGAGCGAGGTGTTTGCCGAGAACAAACTCTTTGCCACCCTCGACACCACGGTGCGCAAGGTAGTGATTTCCAATCTTCCCTTCTTGTTGACCGACACCGTCGGCTTTATCCGCAAGCTGCCCACCCACCTGGTGGAATCATTCAAGAGCACCCTCGACGAGGTGCGCGACAGCGACATCCTCGTGCACGTGGTCGACATCTCCCATCCCCAGTTCGAGGAGCAGATCGAGGTGGTGAACCGTACTCTGCAGGAGGTGTGCGACGCCGGCGACAAGGAGATGATTATGGTCTTCAACAAGATTGACCAATTCTCCTATGTTCCTAAGGACGAGGACGACCTCACACCGCGTCAGCGCGAGAACATCCCCCTCGAGGAACTGCAGGAGACTTGGATGTCACGCATGGGCGAGAACTGCGTCTTCATCAGCGCCAAGAAGCAACAGAACATCGACGGCCTGAAGAAATTGCTCTACAACAAGGCCAAGGCAGTCCACACCGCCCGCTTCCCCTACAACGACTTCCTCTTCCAAACCTACGACGACCTCACCGTAGAGGAATAACAGCCACCCTCGATGCCAACAATTCCAAATTTGTTGGCTGCAAGTAGATACAGAATACTCAAGTAATTATTCAATAAACCTTTATGGCTAACCCGACTACTAAACAAGAATTGATGGCATCCATTGCCGATGGATATGCCAAGTTGTGCGACCAGATGGCTAAGATGAGCGATGAAGAAAAGGCCGCATCGTTTGATTTCGCCGCCGACCCCAAGAAGTGCGGCGTGCGCTGGCAATATGACCGTTGCCTGCGTGATTTGCTCATTCACTTGCACGAGTGGCAGGTGCTCATGCGCGAGTTTGTGCAGAACATCCGCGAGGGACATCCCAGGGATTATCTGCCCGATGAATACCGCCGCAACTACCACGAGATGGACAAGATGCTGGTCGAGAAGCACCAGGGCACCCCGCTGGAGGAGGCCGAGCGACTTCTGGGCCAGACGCAGGAAGAAATGCTGAGCCTCGCCGATAGCTTCTCTGAGGAAGAACTGTTCACCAAGGGCTACTACAAGAACACCTATACCACGACCATGGCGGCCTATTTCGTCAGCGTCACCACCAGCCCCTACGGCCAGGCGGTAAAACTCCTCAAGACCCACCTGAAGAACTGCCGCAAAAAATAATCAGTAATTTCTATATTGGTTTCATGAGAACGAGCTTGATCAATCTTTTTTTGAGATTAATCGTTTGCAGTGTATGCGTTACCGCGGTGATGGATGTGGCAGCAGCCGGTGTCGATGCCATCGAAGCGCGTAACAAGGCCTGGCAATTCCTGAACAATCGTCAAGGAGCCAAGCTAATGGCATCATCGCAGCAGCTGAAGCAGGCACATGCCGAGATGTCCAAGGCGGATACTCGTCTTGCCGATTTTTACATTTTCAATGCCGATGACGGCAGTGCGTTTGTGATTGTCGCAGGCGATGACCGTGCTGCTAACGTACTGGCCTACGGTTCTCATGCTATCGACCCTGAGAATGTGCCCTGTAACATGCAGTGGATGCTGAAGCACTATAAGAAGCAGATGGACTTCTTGCGTTCCCATCCCAATGTGAGCCTGAATGCGGCGTCTAGTCAGAATTCAGTGGTGGTGTCGCCGCTCGTCTCCTGCACATGGAACCAGCGTTCACCTTTCTATAATCAGTGCCCGACCAGTGGCACGCAGCACTGCTTGACAGGATGCGTGGCCACGGCGATGGCCCAGGTGATGTATTACTGGAAATATCCTGCACAAGCTCCGGCCATGGACGGTTACACCTCAGAGGTGAATGGCATGACCGTCGGGGCTTTGTCCGGTGGCACGTTTGATTGGGACAACATGCTTGACGTGTATCCCACTAACGCCACTGCCCAGCAGAAGGATGCCGTGGCGATGCTCATGCGCTATTGCGGGCAGGCCTGTCACATGGGCTATGGCACCAATGGTAGCGGCGCTTACAGCGATGATGAATTAGAAGGCATGAAGACCTTTGGCTATAACGAGGCTGCAGTGCTGCTCGATCGTGACGACTATTCGGCCGACGAGTGGGCGGCGATGATCGAGGAACAACTTGCCGCCGGATGCCCAATTCTGTATGGTGGCGAGGATGCTGACAAGAATGCGGGCCATGCCTTTGTCGTGGATGGCTGCGGTGGCGGCATGTATCATATCAACTGGGGCTGGAGCGGCTCGGGCGATGGCTATTTCGTGCTCGACGCCTTCACCACAATGAATCTCGTGTATTCCAGCGGTCAACAGATGTTGTATCAGGTGTATCCGACGGGGTATTTGTATGACAAGCATGCTGCGGTATTGGAACAGGCTACCAGCGTCAACTCTACCTCGTTCACCGCATCGTGGACCGATGCCACTCCCGACGATTGGGTGACCGATTACACGTTATATGTGCAGCCTTATGATCCTTCGGCCCATGAAGTGGTGCTCACAGAAACCTTTGCGGCGATTGATGTCAATATTGATGCCACCACCGCTCTGGCAGCCAACAAAGTGGGCAATTATTGCGACAATCCCGGTTGGACTGGCAGTTTCGTCTATCTGGGTGCTGGCGGATGCTTTATCGTGGGCGGACAGAAGTATGTTGGCTCCCTGACCACGCCGGCGTTACATCCCGGCGACGATGGCAAGATCACCCTCAGGTTCAACGCCCGCTATTTCGGTACCGACAACAGCGTGGCCCTCGTGACCTGCGGCGACACGCAGTTGAGCATTCCATTGACACGCATGGCGACAGAATATACCGTGGTGTTTGAGAATGTCGATGAGGGGGCAAAAGTGACCTTTGGCTGCACGGGCAGGGCCGCGCGGTTCTATCTTGACGATGTGGTGGTGACAACGGGTGATGACCGTGATCCGGTTGATGCCGGAATTCTCGTTATACCGGGTATCACAGCCAGGAACCACACAGTGACGGGACTGGAGACAGGAATGACATATCGGTATCAGCTCGTTACCCGTTATGCCGACGGCGTGACCAAGAAATCCAATATGCAGCTGGTGACCTTGCTTGAACAGCAGGAGCCGACCCACATGCCTGGCGACGTGAACCACGATAATAGCGTGAACGTCAGTGATGTGACCTTGCTGATTGCTTACCTCTTGGGCAACACGGCTGATGTGTGCACTACATGCGCCAATGTCAATGGGGACAACGACATCAATGTGACCGACGCGACAAGCATCATATCGGCCATCTTAAACCAACCACAATAGTCTATTAAAAATCAGGGATTGTAGTAGTCCTTGTTGTAGAAGTCGAGTAATTCCTGGATATGGCGGTAAGCCTCGGCGGCAGGACCGTCGGGGTCGAGTTCCATCGATTCGAGATAGCTGTTAAGCGCCATGCGCACGTTGCCCAGCTGGCGATAGGCGTTACCGCGCAGGTAGTAAGCCATAGCGAGCGTATCACTGCTTGCGGCCTTGTTATCGACAATCTCGTCCGCGGCATTGAGTGCCTCCTGGCCCTCGCTGAGCGAGAGCATGTCCTTTATTTCTTGTATGGTTTTCATCTTGTACTGAGTTTTGTGGGGCAAAATTACAAGTTCTTCGTGAATTATCCTTATCTTTGCCCAAAATTATCTTGATTGGACGCGAGAGAAAACATAATGAACCGTGATGCGGTGATTGAACTGCTGACGGCTGCACCGGCCGACGAGCTCTATCGCCGGGCCGATCAAGTGCGCCACGATGCCGTGGGCGACGAGGTTCACCTGCGCGGTCTGATCGAGTTCTCCAACATCTGCCGCAACGACTGCATGTACTGTGGCATTCGCCGCAGCAACCGTAAGGTCCAGCGCTACCGCATGGATGATGACGAGCTGGTCGAGACCGCACGCCGCGCTGTCGAGATGGGTTTCCAAACCATCGTGCTGCAATCGGGCGAGGATATGCACTTCGACCAGTCCCGCATGTGCCGTATCGTCGAGCGCATCAAGGCTATGGATGTGGCTCTGACGCTCAGCATCGGTGAGCGGGAATACAGTGATTATAAGGCCTTTCGCGAGGCAGGAGCCGACCGCTACCTGTTGCGCATCGAGACTACCGACCGTGACCTCTATCACCGCTTGAACCCCGGAATGAGTTGGGAACGGCGTCACGAGTGCCTGTTGATGATACGCGAGCTGGGCTACGAGCTGGGCTCCGGAATCATGGTGGGACAACCCGGCCAGAGCGTCGCCTCTATTGCCGACGACCTGCTCTACCTCAAGGAAATAGGCATTGACATGGCGGGCATTGGCCCCTTTATCCCGCACCCCGAGACACCGCTGGCAGGCGAGCAAGGCGGCACACTGGAACAGGCCCTGCGCACAATAGCCGTGATGCGCCTGCTCATGCCCGACATCAATATCCCCGCTACCACAGCGATGGAGAGCCTGCATCCTCAAGGACGCCTCATGGCGCTCCAGGCGGGTGCCAACGTGGTAATGCCCAACGTCACCGAGGGCGAGTACCGCCGCCTGTATGAACTCTATCCGGGAAAAATCTGTGTCAACGATACCCCCATCCATTGCCGTACCTGTATTGGATTAAAAATCCAGAGCATCGGGCGAACCATCGGCCAGGGCAGGGGAGGACACATTTCACATGCCAAAAACATTTAACAACAATAATAAAGACTACAAGATGATGAACGAAGAAAAGAACAACACCCAAGAACAACAACGTCTGGGACAACTCAAGAACCTCGTGATGCTCGCCTCGGCCGACGAGCGCTTCACCGACTCGGAGATGGCTGTACTGCTTGCTGTGGCTTCACGCGAGAACATCACCCCCGAGGAGTTCAACCGCGTGATGGAAGATCCCGACAGCGTCAATATCCAGCTGCCCGAGGACGAGGACACCAAGCTGGCCTATCTGCGTGATATGGTCGCCATGATGATGATTGACGGCGAACTCGACGAGCACGAATTGGCCATCTGCAAACTCTATGCGATGGCATTAGGATACAGGGGTATTATTGTTGACGGCATGATCGCCGGTGTCATCGAGAGCCTTGATGACGCCGCCCAGGAGCAAGACTGAGGCGATCTCCGTCTTAATAATCATTCAACAGGATGAAGAGATTTGTTCTATTATTCCTAGCGATTTCGTTGGCATTAATCCCATGTCTGGCTCAGGAAGAAACGGCCACCAATGTCGATGAATTTGTTGAAGAGTTGAACGCGCTCTGCCCGATTTCCTATGACGAGGATTGGGGAGCCAACTCTTTCACAATGGTGGGCGACAGGTATGCCCTTGTCGATATTAAGGTGCCAGACAACCTGCAGATGGTTCTCAACATGTTGACCGAAGACACCGATAAGGTCAGGAAGTTGTGGATTAATCAGCTGATCAGCTTTAATAGTCACTGGGAGCGTTTGTTTGCTATGATGGCCGATGCAGGCCGCCCCGTCGTCCTCAACCTGCGACCCGGCAAGGCCAAGTCGTCGTTCATCACCCTGCAACCCTCTGACATGAGGAAATGATCATCTGCCATCCTCATTTGTGCCGGACAAGTGCAGTTTGTGCAGGCCTAGATCATTCTGTATAAAAAAGTTTGGCACGTTTTTTGCAAAAGCATAATAGCATTAAACTCTAAAAATTGACAAAAAATGAAGAAAATCGCATTTGTAGCACTCACCGCATCAGTTTTGGCGTTGTCCAGTTGCCAGTCCATGAACCAATTTTATGGTGTAGCAACAGGCGCGTCGATTGGCGGCTTGTTCGGTTCAGCTATCGGTGGTATCGCCGACGGACCGCGTGGTAGCGATCTGGGTACTGCCGTCGGCATGGCCGTCGGTGGCATCATCGGTGCAGCTGCCACTGCTCCCAAGACCGATAATGGAAACTACCGCTCGTCGGACTACTACTATGAATACGGTGCAGACGATTATCGTCAAAACAATTACTATAGCCCATACGCTAACATCGAGATTGAGGAATTGCGCTTTGTTGACGAGAACAATAACAGGGCCCTCGATGCCAACGAGCATGCTAAACTCGTGTTCATCATCCGCAACACCGGCCGCGACTATGTGTATGACATCGCTCCTGTGATTACCGTCTCGGGTACCAAGCAGATTTATCTCTCACCCACGGCCATCGTCAAGGAACTGGGGCCCGGGAAGGCTGTGCGCTACCAGAGCGAATTGATAGCCACCAAGAAGCTTGGTAACGGCACCGTGGATTTCTCTATCGGCTTGTCTGACGGGGATAATCTCTACACCCTACGCTCTTTCCAGCTGCGCACCAACCGACGCTGATAATCAGATTACATCAACAACTTATAAGACTACAAGGGACAACTTTCTGATGATTGTTGTCCCTTGTTGTTTTATTATGTTGTCTGTGAAGTCTAAAAAGAAAAAACCACCGATAATAATAGAATTGATGCTAAAATCTTGAATTTTCTATCGATTTATTTGAAAATGTCCTTAAAAAATAATAATATTGCACAATCTTGTTGTTTTATAGTATAAAACCCCTTATTACCGCTTAACGATAACCAAGTATTATTAACTTTATAAATTTCCATGCTTATGAAAAAAAGACTATTAGTGATGTTTATGGCACTGATGAGTGCCATGACCTTGTGGGCTGGTCAACTCATCATTGACGACTACCACATCATAGCGTCACCCTCGTCGCCTAATCCGGGCGAAACAGTCACGCTCACTGTGGATTTCTCTAATGAAATGTTAGTGATGAGGTTAAGTGATCTGTTGGTATATGAGGAAGTTGGCGGTAATCTCATAGAACCGCCACTCACCGTGACCCTTCTGCCTGGTACACCTGATCCTTTGGCCTTTCCTTATATAGGATATTACACTTTCACCATGCCCACCAGTGGCAACGATGTGCATGTGTTTTCGGTATTTGCTCATTCGCCAGTTCATTGCATGCAGTTGAACAACGGCAGTTGCCAAGTCTCGCTCGTCGAGGGTCAGCCTCTGCCCCCCGGCTCTGACCCGCAAAATCCTCAAGTCGGTGATAATTTTGAAGTCACGCTTACGGCGACCCCAAACCCTGGCTTTGAGCTTGCCAGTTACTACGTTATCGCAGAAAGTGGTCAAGCTATGATTGTGGACGCTAACGGCGTTTTCTACAAGCCTGACGGCCCTGTGCAAGTGTATGCGAACTTCAAAACGCCTGGCACCCATTTTGTCAATATAGATCCGAATTACATACTTAACCCGAACTCAGATTTAGATGTGTTTGCCAATCCCGAGTATGCCAGTGATGGGACTCTTGTCAGGCTTGACGTTAATCCCAAACCTTCGGATGTATGGGTAAGAAATATTTACTATAAATCATACCCTGACGGTAACAATATCTGGCAAGACGTGTTCGTTGAAGACGGCCAGCTCTGGTTTAAGATGCCCGACCCCGACGATGATGTGCTGGTAAATGTGATAACCGATTATTCGCCTACCGCGTCCGACCCCCACCAGATTTCTATAGCCTCGGGTATTACCGGTGGAAGCGTAGCAGTTTCTCAACCCCAGGCAGCGCGAGGCGAAATTATCAGGTTGGATCTTTACCCTGACCCGGGTTACATGTTAGACCAAGTGTTCGTGGACGACCTTTTCCCTGATAAAGGTGACAGAGTGGAGGTGCGCCCTAACGGTATCCAAGAATACTTGTTCACCATGCCTGGCGGTCATGATGTGACCGTGTCGGCGACCTTTGTGCCGAACTCCACCTATATGGTTAATGTTGACATGGGCACTGTCGACGGCACCATTTATGCTAAGGCTGGCAGTGAGGGTGGCCCCAATGTCCCGTCTTTTACAACCGAAATGGGTCACGTTGTCAGGTTGTTTAACACCCCCAACCCGGGCTTTGAGCTTGACCAGTACTTCGTGACCGACTTAAGCACCAACTCAGATGTGCCATTGCAGGGTGGGGGAAACAACCCAAGATTTATTATGCCCGCCAGTGACGTATTCGTTACGGCAGCTTTCAAGCCCAAGAGTTACAATATCTTGATTAATTTCACGCCAAATAATGGCGGCAATGTGACTGTTGCCAATCCTATCGATCCTAATGATTACATCATAGGCAATCTGATCAAACTGGATATCCTGCCCAACCCGGGCTTCACCATTGGCACGATTACCGTGATCAGGGATGACGATATGACAAGTTTGGCGGTAAGTCCCGACTATGAGTTCACCATGCCTCCCTGCAATGTGACCGTAACGGTGACCTTCACGGCCATCCCCTACACGCTGTATGTGGAAACGGCCGCTAACAACCCTCTCGGCACCATCACAAATGTGACAATCAGCAGTAATCCAGCGACGCCCACTCCGTATAATCAATATTATAATAAATATTATCCGGTCGATGTTACTGATGTTATCCAAGCGACCTGTGTTGTCAACAACCTGGGCGACGTTCTCAAAGAATATGTTTTGGATTACCATGATGAAAATATAGGAGGTGATAATCTTCAGACGATAACGATACCAAACCCACCGGGTCCTTACAGTATGACTGCCACTCTCACTATTCCAACTTTTCCAGGCGACATGTGGCTGAGGGCGGTCTATGGCCCGTACGACTTTAATGTCGTAGTGCGTTCGCCAGTTTACGGAGGTAGCGCCGATGCTTGGTTGAATAACACCACTTTGATCTTACCCCAACCGAGCACTACTCCGCCTCCTCACTACAATGATTTGATTGTCTTGAAGGACTATCCTGATCCCGGCTTTGAGTTGGACCGCTACGATATATATAATGCGAATAGTGGTACTCTTGTGACTGGTCTTTTATTGAACACTCCTGATCTTGGCTACCACTTCTATATGCCGCTGTATGACGTGATCGTGGTTCCGGTCTTCAGGCTGAAAACCTTCTATGTGCGTTATGATGATCGCCCGATTAACGGTGGTGACTTGTACGTCTGGAACGATAGTGCAAATCCCGTCGTTGGCGGCCCCGGTCAATCCACTGTCATTCCGGCAACAATGGGCCAAACAATCAGGATGATCGCCCAGCCCGGCCAGCGTGGCATGTATTTTAATTATTTCTACTTGACAAAGGTCTCCGACGGCAGCTACATGGGAGACATGCAATATAGCGGGAACTACCCTAATGCGTGGTACACTCCTAATCCGCTGAATATGGTGTCTAATAATCACACCGAAAATTGGTACGAACAAAGGATCTCCATGCCTCCGTTGAATGTGGATCTATGGGTGCGCTTCGCTGATGGTATTTACGATATCCAAAATCCCACTCCCTTCCCGATATTAACGTATTCGGATGTGAATACACGGAGGGGCGTGATTATTCTGCACCAGCATCAATGGAAGAAGTCTTCTGTGCGTTCCGACACGGGCTGGGATGAGCCTGAGAATTACGGCTGGGCGAGTGCGGTTCCCGGGCAGCCGGTATATTTCACTGTGGCTCCTGCTCCCGGCTACCAAATGAAGAAGAGTGATATCACCCTGCGTCTGTTGGATATGTCACAGGGTGGAGATGGCCAACTGTTTAGGGTTCTTAGTGGAAGTAACGGAGAAATCGACGGCCCCGACGAGGAGATTACCGGACCCACCGATTTCAGCTTCATCTTTGATGTGCCCGATGGTGTGGATCCCAATTTTGTCAAGTTAGCTATCGATGCCGACTTTGGCAACGTCGAATACACCATCACCGTTGCCGATGGCATTGAGCACGGTACCGTCGAGGTTGTCGCCACAGCCAAGATGGACGAGACCGTGACGATTAACGTCACTCCCGAGCCTGGCTTCCGCCTCGCGAGCCTCACTGTTACCCCCGAGACGCCCGGCTTCTTCACGATTGAGCCCGAAAACGGCCAGTTCGTGATGCCCTCGTCCAATGTGATTGTTACGGCGACGTTTGAGGAGGCTGATTGCGTGGTTGGCGACGTGAACGGCGACAGCGTCATCAACATCAGTGATGTGACAATGTTAATCAATCTGGTATTGAATGGCACCCCGCTTGCTGCCGACCATCCAGCTGCCGACTATAACTGTGACGGAGAGGTGAACATCACCGACGTGACAGCTCTCATCAACTACGTGCTGAATAATTAAGTGCAAGCGCTTCTTTAAACAATAACAGTTGATATGCATCAGGCATTTGTCCTTTCGGGACGGATGCCTGATTGCTTGTGTTCACAGCATGATGAATGAGGAGGGACTTGGGTTAAGACTCTTGAATGGTCAGAGGATGATGCGCTGGGCGTTGACGTCTTCGCCGGTGAACACGCTGGCCAGGGGCGAGAAGTGGTCGGGATCTTCGGTCGTGAAGTAGCGGCAGGAACCGCCGCGGCTGCAATGACACTCAATCTCGGGATGGCGTTGCAGGTAGTCGGCCAGGCTGTCGGCTACGATGGGGCCTTGCTGCACGACGTTAACGGTCTTGGGCATGTATCGGTTAATCTTGTCGATGAGCAGGGGATAGTGGGTGCAGCCTAGGATGACGGTGTCGATGTCGGGACAGTCTTCCATGAGCAGGTCGATGTCCTTCTTGACAAAGTAGTCGGCTCCGTCGCCGTTGCTCTCGCGGTTCTCGACAAGGGGCACCCACATCGGGCAGGCGTGACCATGTACTTTGAAGTTGGGATACATTCCCTCAATCTCGATGTTGTAGCTACGGCTGGCAATGGTTCCAGGTGTGCCGAACACGCCGATGTGCCCTGTCTGCGTCAGTTCACCCACTTTCTCTACCGTGGGGCGCACGACGCCCAGCACGCGGCGATCGGGCGCGAGGGTGGGGAGGTCCTGTTGCTGGATGGTGCGCAAGGCTTCGGCCGACGCGGTGTTGCAGGCCAGAATAATCAGGTGGCAGCCTTGTTGGAACAGGTGCTTGACAGCTTGAAGCGTGAACTCATAGACCAGTTCGCGTGAGCGTGTTCCGTAGGGAGCACGGGCATTGTCGCCCACAAAGAGGTAGTCATATTGCGGCAGCACCCGTCTGATGTCGCGCAGGATGGTCAATCCGCCGAATCCCGAGTCAAACACTCCGATGGGCGCTTGTGCGTTGCTCTTATCTGCTATTGTTGTTGACATATCGGTATTATTTATTGCAAAGGTAAGTCATTTTCGCAAATTTATTTGTATATTTGCCAATTAAAATGTGATGAGCGTAATGATTCTACCGTTCAAGAAATACAGCTTGAATCTGCGCGGGCGTTTGGTGACCATCGAGCGCCCGTGGGTCATGGGCATTGTTAATGTCACTCCCGACTCTTTCTTCGGCGGCAGTCGTGTCACCGACGAGAAGGCTCTTGTCGAGCGCGTTACAGCGATGCTTGCCGAGGGCGCCGACGTCATCGATGTGGGCGCATGTTCCACGCGGCCCGGCAGCGAACAGGTGGATGAGCATGGCGAAATGGAGCGCTTGAAGTGGGCCCTCGCGATTATTAGGCGGGTTGCTCCCGATGCGGTCATTTCGATTGATACCTATCGCGCTAGCGTAGCACGCCGTTGCGTGGAAGAGTGGGGCGCCGACATCATTAACGACATCTCGGGAGGCTCGATTGATAAGGACATGTTCGCCACGGTGGCAAGTCTGCGCGTTCCCTATGTGCTCATGCACATGCGCGGCACGCCCGAGACGATGGCCTCGTTGACCGATTATGACGATGTCGCAGCCGATGTCCTCGAATGGCTGGCTCGCCGCATCGACGAATTGCGCCAGCTGGGAGTGGCCGACGTTATTGCCGATCCGGGCTTCGGCTTTGCCAAGACGATGGAACAGAACTACGAGTTGCTCGCTCGGCTGGATGCCTTCCATGCCCTTGATGCACCGCTGCTGGTCGGTGTGTCGCGCAAGCGTATGATTTACACCCCTCTGGGTTGCACCGCCGATGAAGCCCTCAACGGAACCACTGTCATCAACACCCTGGCTTTGCAGCAAGGGGCTCACATCCTACGCGTTCATGACGTGAAGGCGGCCGTCGAGGCGGTAAAGCTCACGACCGCATTACGCGAGGCTTCTATTCACTCGAATCAATAACAACACAATAATGGCAACATCAATTTTTGCACTTTTCAGTATCAAGGACCTGCTCGACATCCTGCTGGTGGCGACGCTGCTGTTCTACCTCTACCGCACGATGAAGGATTCGGGCTCGCTCGACATCTTTGTCGGCGTGATGGCGTTTGTCGTCGCATGGGTAGTGATGTACAAGATGATGGACATGAGGCTTATCGGCACCATCATGGACAAGTTCATCGATATCGGTCTGTTTATCTTGGTCATCTTGTTCCAGGACGAGATCAAACGCTTCCTCACCGAGCTGGGTTCGCGGCGCGGCCTCAAACTCTTTGAGAAAATCTTCAAGAGCAAGACCGAGACCGAGGAAGAGAAGAAATGGATCATGCCTGTCGTGTATGCTTGCATGAATTTGTCCAAGACCAAGACCGGTGCTCTCATCGTTGTGCAGCAGGGCATGCCGCTCACCGATTATGAGCGCACGGGTGATATAATCAATGCCGATATCAATTCCCGACTGATTGAGAACATCTTCTTCAAGAACAGCCCCCTGCATGATGGTGCCTTGATAATCTCGGGCAAAAAAATCATGAGCGCCGGTTGCATCCTGCCTGTGTCACACGACACCAATATACCGCGATACCTGGGACTGCGACATCGCTCGGCTAAGGGTATCGCCCAAGCTACCGACGCCATCGCCATCGTGGTGAGCGAGGAGACAGGACGCATTTCCTATGCCCACAAGGGCGAACTTCACCTCAACCTGTCCAACACCGACCTCGAGCATGCCCTCGCAGCCCTCGTCGAAAAAGACTAAAAGTCTAAAGTCTAAAGTCTAAAATCTAAAGTCTAAAGTCTAAAGTCTATGTTTGATATTGACGGAACTCTGGTGAGCCTCGACCTGGTTGAGCGATTCTTCTGCTGTGACCTGGATACCTGCTTGGGTGCATGTTGCATTGAGGGGGATTCGGGAGCACCCTTGACTCAGCAAGAATATCAGCGCCTCAAAGAGATTCTGCCCGAGATTTGGGACGACCTCCTGCCGCGGGCACAAGAACAAATCAAGGAGCACGGCGTGGCCTACTTTGATGTGGAAGGCGAGCTGGTGACTCAACTTGTCGACGGGGCTAACTGTGTGTTCACGACCTATGAGAGAGGAGGCATGTGCCTGTGTGCCATCGAGAGGGCCTATCGCGAGGGACGCATCAAATGGCGCAAGCCCATTTCCTGTTATCTCTATCCCGTGCGCATCAAGAAGTACCCCGGATATGAAGCGGTGAATTACGACAGGTGGAAAATCTGCAAGTGTGCCGAGGTGCTGGGACGCCGCGAGAAAATCCGACTTTACCAATTCCTCAAGGATCCACTCATCGAACGCTTTGGGCAGCAATGGTATGACACGCTAGTTGCCAACTGCGAACTGTATATCAAAGAGTACCTCGAATAAAGCATAAATGTTGATGACTTGAATAGTAACGACATAAACGATGAATAGCAAATTTATTTATTCTGTATTAATACTTGCGTTGATTTCCACTTTTAGTTTGAGCGCTCAAATGACGTTTGACGGTAAGCCGCCGGTATATGACAGCCTTACCCGAACCTATATGTTGACTGTTCCCGAGGAAGTGTTTGATAATGGACCTCTTCAGATGTTTGTGGTCGTCGATGAGGGGGTAACCAATGTGAGCATTAATGGTCAGCAGGTGACCGATGCCGATGTGGTTGATTTCCCGTCGATAAGCCGCGATGTGAAGTATTCGTTGACTTTCACCCGCGACGGTGTGACTACCCGTTCTTCTATTCATTTCACGTTCCTGCCCATACTGACGCTGTCGGGTAGCTTCGGCAACGACTATGTGCAGGGTCCCGTGCAACTCATCTTGCCTGAGTCCGAACAAGTTCAGTATTATCAAGCGCGCATTAAGTGGGCTGGCTCCTCGACTAATGGCACTTGGACCCACAAGCGCAACTACCATCTCAAGTTTGTTGATGACGATGGCGAGAAGATGGAAGTCTCCTTCTTTGGCTTGAGGAGCGATAACCATTGGAGGCTCGATGCGGGAACGGTAGACATGATTCGTTTCCGCAACAAGGCCGCGCATGACTTGTGGGCCGATTTCGCGACCAAGCCCTATTATGCCGACAAGGAGCCCAAGGCTCGCTCCTATGTGCGCGGCACGCACATCGAGGTGTTCCTCAACGGTGAGTACAACGGTTTCTATAACATGACCGAATGCCTCGACCGCAAGCAGATGAAACTCAAGAAATATGAGGAACAGGAGGACAGCGTCATCAATCACGGTTTCCTCTGGAAGGCCAAAGAAGCCACCCCGCAGACGCTATTCATGGCCAATACCCTTTGCGATGACACCCTTGACAACTGGGCGGGATTCGAACTTGAGTATCCTGACATTGAGGATGTCAATCCCACCGACTACAGCGTGCTTAGAAATGCAGTGCGCTTTGTGGCTAACAGTGACCAGGCGGCATTTAATGCTCATGCGGGAGAATACTTCGACCTGCCCGTTCTGGTGGACTACTACGTGTTCATCAACACGCTTTTTGCCATTGATAATGTCTGCAAGAACATTTTGTGGGGTTGCTATGACTCGCAGGTGGACAAGAAACTCACCATTGGCGTTTGGGACCTGGATGTGACCGTGGGACAGCATTGGCGCGACCTGGACGGCTACTATCATTCCGAAGCCGTACAGCCCGAGCAAGAAATGGACCAATCCCCGGCTTGCATGTTGCCCAATAACCTCTTGTTCAATTACTTGAGGGAGATGCCCGAGTTCAATATGTGGGTCGTCAACCGTTATTGGCAACTGCGCAATGGAATTCTGGACCCCGCTAACCTGGTCGACCGCTATGAGCAGATCTATAACCGCCTGGAGTGCTGTGGAGCACTCGATCGTGAGACCGTCAGATGGTCTGATACAGGTGATATCGCCCACCGTGACCTTGAGTTTGACGTGGAGTTTGAGTATTTGTCCGACTGGCTCAGGAAGCGCATCGCCTATATGGACGCTCATACCTTTGCCTGCCTTCGTGGGGATGTCAATGGCGATGACCGGCTGAATATTGTGGATTTGAACATTCTCATCGATGCATTGCTTCACAGCTATACTATCCAACGGATGGCCGAGGCCGATGTCAATGCCGACAACAAAGTCAATATCGACGACGTTGTCGAGCTCATCAACGTGATTTTGATGGATTGAGACATTAAAAGTCCTGCAAATCCACGCAATAGACCATGCCGAAAAACAAAAAAATCACTTTTTTTATTGCCAGTTCGGGAAATTGTACTACCTTTGCCCCGCTTTTCGTAATCTCTGACAAGAAATAGTGTGGCTTGTGTATATTGCGAAGTGATTATTAACACATTAAATGAAATAACAATGGACTTGATTAAAGTTGCAGAACAAGCATTTGCTACAAACAAGCAGCACCCGCAGTTTTTCCCGGGTGACACAATCACGGTAGCATACCGCATCAAGGAGGGTAACAAGGAGCGTATCCAATCACGGTAGCATACCGCATCAAGGAGGGTAACAAGGAGCGTATCCAGCAGTACCGTGGTGTGGTGATTAAGATCGTCGGCGAGGGTGAGAAGAAGCGTTTCACCGTTCGCAAGATCAGTGACAACATCGGTGTTGAGCGTATTTTCCCGCTCGAGTCTCCGTTTATCGACAGCATTACCATCAACAAGCATGGTAAGGTACGTCGCGCCAAGCTGTATTACCTGCGTGGTCTCACCGGTAAGAAGGCTCGCATCAAGGAGCGTCGCATCATCAAGAAGGAAGAGGCCTAATCATCGGCTGACAATCCTTCAATCATCGATAAAATGTCATCAAGGCCCGAGGCACAACGTGCCCCGGCCCTTTTTTTACAATTAGCCAGCTCGTGCCAGCCTCGGTCTTACCTCGTCGGACATTGTCGGACCTTGTCAGACATTGTCCGACTAAGTCAGACTAAGTCGGACCAGGTCTGACCAAGGTCCGGCCAATTCTCTACTGGTCTTTGTCTTTGGGGGGATGTTGGTCGCGGTATTTCAAGCGGGCGCGAGTCATTTGCTCGCGAACACCTCCTTGTTCCAGGAACTGTACTTGTTGCTTTTCGATGAGACGCTCCAGCATGTGGGTTGCTTGGTGAATCAGTGTGATGCACAAGTTAGCGAGTTCTTCATCGTTCAAGCGGCTCATTAACTTGTGGTATTCCTTTTCAAAGACTTCGCTTCTCACATATTCCCTCATCTTGATGTATCGTTGATGGTTAGCGTCCCAGCGTTGTAGAGAACGCACCCTCAAGTAATCTTCATAGTCAATCAGCAGTTCTTCAAGGCTAGCTTTAGCGACGTTGGTCAACTTGATTTCGGTCTCGCGAGATGTGGTGGCAGCCTTACTCCCTTCTGCGATATTTTGCTTACCGCTACGGGCCGCTTGTACCATTTGGTCAATAGTGCGGTCAGGTTTGGTGAGGTAGGAGTGAGTGAAATGGTAAGTCAAGTCATAGATGATCTCAGTGATTTTGTAAACCTTCAAATTTCGGTATCCTCCCAAGGGCTGCAAGAATCCCATAACAATAGCTAATTAGTAAAATAAAAACAATTCTCTTTCTCTCACTCTCGCCAGACGCCGTCCGACATCGTCCGACTTTGTCCGACTTTGTCCGACCAAGTCTGACCAAGTCCGACTCAGTCCGACGAATTCTGCTGCAAAGATACGATAATATCTTTTTTAATGCAAATTCTTAAATTGTTGTAAGAATTGTTGCGGTTTCAGAAATAATGTGTAACTTTGGGCGCAGAGAAAGCCGAATCGCTCGAAAGGAAGTAGGCACATAACCAGTTAATACAGGATATTTATGGACGAGGAAATCAAGAATGTTGAGGAAACCGCAGCCGAGGAAGTGAAGAACGAAGGCACCAACATCTTTGACCAGGTGAAGGAAATGCTTGGCGATGCAGCTAACGACAGCGCTGGCCTATTCGATAAACTCAAAGGTGTGTTTGAGGGCAAGGAAGGCGAGCCGGGCTTCTTTGACAAAGCCAAGGAGATGCTTGAGGGCAAAGAAGGCGAAGCAGGTGTGCTCGACCAACTCAAGGAGATGCTTGACAAGGGCACTACAGCCGCTGGCGAGATGAGCCAGGACTTCCTGGAGAAAGCCAAGGCGATGTTTGATACCAAGGAGGGCGAACCGAGCCTCCTGGACAAAGCAAAAGAGATGTTTGGTGAGGGCGCTACAGCGGCCAGCGAGATGATGGACAAGGCTAAAGACTTTGTCGAGCAGGGCACAGCTGCCGCCACCGAAGTAGCCCAGGATTTAAGCCAAAAAGCTAAGGAAGCCTTTGAACCCAAGGAGGGCGAGCCCAGCATAATGGATAAAGCCAAAGACGCGCTGGACGATGCCGGCAAAGCGGCCGAAGGCGTCATGGACAAGGTGGAGGACTTCCTGAAGAACGCATTCGGCGGACCTAAGGACGAAGGCCAAGCCTGATCTTCCTTGCTGAAAATAACCACGAATTACGCGAATTTTACGAAGCTGGCGGATGCCACTCGTTTGATTCGCGTAATTCGTGGTTTGTTGTTTTAAGCCCTTAGTCGAGGAAGCGCTTGTTGAGGTCGCCGTAGCACTCGATGCGCCTGTCGCGCAGGAATGGCCACCAGCGACGCACCTGCTCGCTGCGTTCCATGTCAACGTCGATGACCTGTAGATCTTCTTCATCGCAGGGAGCGCGATAGATGAGTTCACCCTGAGGTCCGGCGACAAAGCTGCTACCCCAGAACTGGATGCCGTTGGTCTGTCCTGACGGGTCGGGTTCATGTCCCACGCGGTTTACGGTGATGACGGGCAGCCCGTTGGCAACGGCATGGCCGCGTTGCACCGTAGTCCACGCCTCGCGTTGGCGTTCCTGCTCCTCGGGCGTGTCGCTGCTCTCATAGCCGATGGCGGTGGGGTAGATGAGCATTTCGGCACCGCTCATCGCCATCAGGCGTGCGCCCTCGGGGTACCACTGGTCCCAGCAGACCATCACGCCCAACTTGCCGAGCGACGTCTGGATGGGAATGAATCCCTGGTCGCCTGGTGTGAAGTAGAATTTCTCGTAATAGGCCGGATCGTCGGGGATGTGCATCTTGCGGTACTGACCTGCCACGCTGCCGTCGGTGTCATAGACCACAGCCGTGTTGTGGTATAACCCTGTCGCGCGGCGCTCAAACAATGAGGTCACCAAGACGATACCGCACTCGCGGGCCACCGCAGCATATTCCCGTGTCACTTCACCGGGAATCTCCACCGCCAGGTCAAAGTTGTCAACACTCTCCACCTGGCAAAAGTAGAGCGAGTCGTGCAATTCGGGCAGCACGACAAGTTGAGCGCCCCGGCCAGCGAGTTCTTTAATCTTATTGATGAGCGACTGCCGATTGGCCTTGACATCGCTACTATTCCTCTGTTGTATAATTCCTATCTTCATAATTGACAATTTATTTAGCCTTTAGCCTCTAGCCTTTAGCTTTTAGCCCTAACCGCTAATGGCTAATGGCTAACGGCTCTCTATCCTTTAACCTTTAACCTTTAACCTTTTCTATGTATCTGCATTGTGGCGCAGTGCAGCGAACCGTGCTGGCAGATGAGTGGACGGCAGTCAATCCCTACCACTTTACGGCCGGGAAATGCTTGGCCGATGAGCTGGCACGCCTTGATGTCCTTGTCGGGCTGACCGTAAAGGGGGACAAGCACCTGATGGTTTGTTATCAGGAAGTTGGCATAGGTGGCCGGCAGTCGTGAGATCTCATCATAGCAGGCGTCAGGCAATGGCAGTTTGATTAACTGATAGTGGTTGCCATCGACATCGGTCATGTTCTTAAGTTCCTGCTCCATCTTCATCAATGACTCGAAGTGTTCGTCCTCGGGGTCGTCACAACCGTTGTAGAGAATGATGCCGCCGGGGGCAAACCGCGCCAGTGTGTCGATGTGCCCGTCGGTGTCGTCACCAGCGAGAGCACCGTTTTCCAGCCACAGCATCTTGATGCAAACCAGTCGGTCGAGCAGCACCTGCTCGAGTTGTTCCCGCGAGAGGGCGTCGTTGCGGTTGGGGGCGGTAAGGCACGAGGTCGTGGTCATTACCGTGCCGCGTCCGTCGGTTTCAATGGAACCGCCCTCAAGCACCAGGTCCCGGCAGTTGAGCAACGGCATGTTGAACAGACCTTTCTCGTGGAGCCGTGACGTGACCAGGTTGTCACAGTCGGCCGCAAATTTCATTCCCCAAGCGTTGAACGTGAAGTCGGTGAGGACCATGCGACCGTCCTTGTACACGGTGATGGGGCCATAGTCGCGCACCCAGGTGTCGTTAGTGGGCAACTCAACGATATTGATGCGTTCCCAGTCCACATCCGTTCCCAGTGCGTCCCTCACTTCGTCGGCGTCAGGGGCGACAATGATAAGCCGCTCGTCGTCCATGAGGATAGCACGGGCTATCTCAACGTAACAAGCCGTCACCTCGTCGAGCATATAAGCCCAGTCGGTGCCGGCGTGTGGCCATGCAATGAGAATGCCTTCCTGACAATCCCATTCGGCAGCAAAGCTGCGATTTCTTGTTGATGAAAACATCTATGCTGTTGTCGGTGTTGTGTATTTGATTCTTTACTGTTATTGTTTATTGTTAAACGGATGGAACGGCTCAAATATTGTTTCCGTATTCCTGGTAATTGTCCCAGATGGAGTCTTGTGACTCGATGATTTCGTTGATGAAGTCACGGTAACCGTCCTTTACACTGAAACCGTTTTCCTCACACCACACGATATAGTCCTTGTCGAACTCTTCATCTTCGCGTCTCATCCGTTCAAATTCATGATCAAGGTCGGACGTGTTGCTATAACGGTCCAGTAATTCGCGCAGTATTTCAGAAATATCATTCATATTCTTCTCCTCCAGTTATGTTTTTGTCAATAAAAAATGAGACATTAAAGGTTTATACTTGTTCTGATGGTTTTGGTGTTCAAAAATAATGCTTTTAATTGGAATAGCCTTATAAACTTTAGTTAAAAAATATGTAATCATTTAATAATGATGAATCATGGTGATGTGGACAGGAGGGAGAGGCTATTTCTCCTGGTAAAATCGTTTATCGGGTCATGCGCTTGAGCACATTGTAACTGGGCAGGATGCCCAGCTCGCCAGCCTTGCTCAGGTCGGCAACGCCTAGCGTTTTGTTGCCCATGCGCAGGTACATAAGTCCCCTGTTGTAGTAGGCCTCACCCAGGTCGGGTTTCAACTCAATGGCGTGAGAGTAGCTGCTGATGGCGCTGGTGTAGTCGCCTTGCAACATGTACACGTTACCCTTGTTGAAGTGGGCATACACATTCTTGGGAGACAGTTTGATGGCTCGGTCCAGATCAGCCATCATCAGGTCGAGTGTGGTTACGTCCTGGCGTTGGCGCAACATCGCCTGGGAAAGGGCGTCGGGTGCATCGGCCAGCAGGCCGTGGGCATTGGCGTCTTGTGCCTGGGCCATACGGTATTGCATGTAGTGGGCATCGGCTCGCAACAGGTAGGCGAGCATGAACTGCGGACTCAGGGCAATAGTGGAATCGGCATCGGCGAGGGCGCCTTCGGGGTTCTTCACGGTGAGGTAATCCAGGCCGCGGGCAAAGTAGTCGATGCTGCGGGGTTTGCTTTGGGACAATAAGGAGTTGTAGTACTCGATGTCGGCAAAGCGCAACCTGATATCTTCCTCGTCGAGTTGAGGCTCGCCGTTGATCAGGGTCAACGTGCCGGGCAGCAACCGCGTGTCGTTGACGTCTCCGATTTCCCTGATGTAGTAGGTGTTGCCACTCAACCTGTTGTCGTGGGGATAATAGGATAGCGTGAACATGGGCATCGGCTCAACCTCGATGTTGTCGTTCTGGACATGGCCTCGCTGGCGGTTGGCATATTCGGGCTTGACGGGATCGTTGTCCTGGACCGTGAGCAGCGTGTTGAAGCGGTTCATGATCTCCTCGGCGGTCTCGGGTTCCTCTTCGCCGTTGAGGGCGCGTTGTTCGGCTTTCTTGATAGCGGCGGTTGCCTCGATTTCGGCTGGGTTGAAGGTAGAAACGTGGGTTTTGTTGCGGCGGAAGATGGCCATTGCCTTCTCCATGTCGGCCTCGCTGCCCTTGTGGTCTCCCATCAGGCGCTTGGCCTCACCGCGAGCCATGTAGCCGGCTTCAAAATTGGGATATTTCTTCAGGATGGCAGTGAAGTCGTTGACGGCCTCACGGTACTGGCGGGTGCGCATGTGCAGCAAGGCGCGGTTATACAGCGCCATGAAGTTGGACGGATTGCTCTTGAGCACAAAACTGAAGTCAGCAATGGCTTTGTTGTTGTCACCGACCTCGGCACGTAGCAGGCCGCGGTTGAAGTGTGCCTCTTGACTGGAAGGGTCAAGGCTAATGGCGTAGTCATAGTCGGCCATCGCCCCGAAGTAGTCGTCGAGGTTGTATTTCATGTAGGCGCGGTTGATGAAGTAGCCTGCATATCGCGGCTCAAGCAAGATGGCGCTGTCCATGTCGGCAAGGGCGCTCTCAAAGTCGTGATTTGTGCGGGTAGCGATCTCGGCACGCATGACATAGGCGCTGGCGTTCTTTTTGCTCAGGGCGATGCCGTGGTTCAGGTTATCAAGGGCGGCGGCGGTATCCTGGCGCGCGAGGTTCATCTGAGCCAGACCGATGTAGGCCCGGTCGTTGCGGCGGTCCAGTTGCAGTAGTCGGTCAAACGATTTTTGCGCCTCGTCGTAATTCTTCAATGCGCTCTCACACACGGCACGGTTGATCAACAGGTTTTTGTCTTCGGGCATGAGCTGGAGTCCCGCATCATAGTCCTCGATGGCTCCCTGATAGTTGCCCAAATTCTGGCGGGAGACGCCGCGCACCTGATAGGCGTCGACGATGAACGGGTTACGCTCGATGGCCATCCCGGCATCCAGTTCTGCACCGCGGTAGTCCTCAAGGCTGATTTTGGCAACCGAACGGTAGAAGTAAGGCTCCGCCAGGAACGGCTTCGCCTTTATCGCCTGGTTAAAATACTGGATAGCAAGAATGTAATCCTCAAAGTATAACGCATTGCGGCCGATGTTGATCACCTGGTCGGTATTAATCTGTGCCTGGACACCTAATGCCGTCACGAGTGCCAGCAGCAGCGACAGTCGCCTGTATATGGTCTTGAGCGTTTTCATGTTTACGCTAATCTAACGGCAAAAGTAGAAGAAAATTTCACAACGGGCAAATATGCTTACCGCGACAGGGTGATTTTTCACATTTTATCGCATTTTTTCTTAAAAACGGCTAAAGGATTTGGTGGGGTGGGAAAAAAGTGCGAATTTTGAAGTTTAAAAATAATCGAAGACAAAACAGAATGAGAAAATATATCATAATCGCCCTCTTGTTGGCTGTGGTCATGGCCCCAGCTTCGATGGATGCCCGCAAGAAGAAAGACAAGAAACTCGAGAAACGCGGTGTCGTTACCGAGAAGGTCGTATCGGACGTTGAACAACCCATGCGCGAGATTGCCGTTACCAATCCGGCGCAGCAGCTTTACGGCGAATGGGATATCGTGAACGTGCGCAAGAAGAGAGTATATACCCTAGAGCGCGCTTACCTGTATCTGGACTTTGCCGGCGGCAATAAGGTGTATGGTAACAACGGCTGCAACACCATCAACGGCACTTTCCAGTTGAGCGGTAACAATTTGAAGTTCGGGGAGTTCATCTCGAGCAAAGAGTCGTGCCACAACATTACCAACGAGAAGACCATCATGCATGCGCTGGCCGATGTTAGGCAATTCACCCTCGAGACCCAATACAACGCTCAGTACCTCAACCTGATGAATTCCAAGGGGACCGTGCTGCTGGTCCTCAAGCGTCACAACCTTGACGCGATGAACGGTGCCTGGCTCGTCAAGGAAATCGACAGTGAGAATGTGACCGAGAAGAATATGCGTGTTGTCATCGATGCCGTGATGCAGACCATCCACGGTGACACGGGCTGCAATATCATCAACGGTATCATCACCCTTGACCCGGCCAAGGATATGGCCATCCAGTTCGAGGATCTCCACTCGACGGAGCATAACTGTGATAGTATCGATGACGAGACGGCACTGCTGCTGGCCCTCGAGAGCACGGAATCCTGCAAGCGCATCAACCAGCAAGAGATGGCACTGCTTGACAACAAGGGCAACATCGTCATCGTGCTACAACGCATCACCCTGCGATAAATAATATTTCCCTGTAAAAAAACTAGACTACCCGGCCCGCTGTCAGGTAGTCTAGAAAAATTCTCCTTATATATTATTACTTACTTGTCGAGACGCTTGACCGCGCTGCGTGAACCGTCGTTGTGGGTGGTCACGACGATGTTTACGCCGTTCTGCGGCTCATCGCTGACGATGCCCGACGGGTTGATGTATTTCACGTCAACAACCTGTTTCCCGACAATGGTCTCGCCGACCGATGCGCAGGAAAGCACAACGAGGGGATGGATGGTGTAATTGGTGAAATAGTCCTCGTCGGTGGCGTGGATGCGCTGCATGGGGGATTTATTGGTGTTCTCCTCCCACGGCTCATCAAGGGTGAAGATGCTCAACAGACCGAAGTAGAAACCTTCTTTAGCGGCCATCTCGGCCTCCAGTTCAGGTACTAAATCATAAGTGAGTTTTACCTGTACGGTATCCTGTTCGCTGCACAGGTAAGGCACTCCGTCACGATAGAAGAAGTAACCGAAGACGCGGCCCATTTCATGGCCCAGTGCGGCCAAGTAGTCATCCCCCAGTTTATAGCTGAACAGGGTCAATGTGGGCAACTCCACATCGTCGGCAGCGGCGGGAACGCTATTGAGCACGAGGCGCGGATTGGTCAGGCGGTCGGCAAGAACGCCTTTGACGGTTCCGGGCTCGAGCACTTCCATGTCTGCCAGCGCGTTGAACATCTCCTCGTTGTCCGAGCAGTCAAGCGCGATCCAGTCAGGATACCAGTCCATCCATTCGGCATAGCCCCACTCGGCGTACAGGTCATAATATACCTGATCAACATTGTCGGTGACAAAGACCAGTTTTCCTGCGTCGCCATTGACGGCGGCAGCGACATAGAGCGTGTCGTTGAGTTTATACTGCGTGCCGTCCTCGCCGGCATACAGCACCCTCCACAACCGTGTGCCCGGGTCGCTGTAGATGGCAATGGGGAACAATTCCATCACACCGTTATAGATGGTCACCATGCCCTCGATGCCATAGACCTCGGTCGGGTCCACATCGGGATAGTCAATGCCGAATTTGTTGAAACCTGTCATGGTGGACTCGTAGGTAATGCCCTCGCTATCGGTTTCTACGCTCGAAATAGTAAAAGTGTTGTTATTCTCGATAGGACTCAGACGGACGTCCTCCAGATAGACCTTGTAATTTACCCATCCCTCGTCGGGGTCGGCGATTTCGCCCAGGTAACCCGTGCAATCAAACGGGGAGTAGTAATCCTCGGGGAGAATGTTCACCGCATTGCCCATGTGGGCGGGATTACTGATTTCCACCAGGTCCCTATAGGTCGTTTTCTTGCCCGTCCAACCAGCGGGAATCACCGAGCCCATACGGTATTCCTTACCTGTCTCGCCGTAGATGAGACCAGCATAGGCATAACCCTCCTCGTCGAGCTGCATCACCCACAGGTACTCGTTCCACTGGTAGTTGACATACACGTTGCTGGTGAATTGAAACTCGGTGCCGTCGGCCAGATCGGCCAGGTGGTTCAACGAGTCCAGCTTAAAGATGTTGGGGTCGATAGGATCATCGGGATCGTCGCCAGGGCCTTCGGTGCTGGTAGTCACTACGATAGTGGCCACCTGGGCGTTCTTGGAGCCCACATGGGTCAAGGTCACCGACGACTCGCTACCGCTCCACGTGCCCACAAGGCCTGCCGTGGTGTAGTCGCCCACATCGGCGATCAGGTCAAAGTAGGCCTCGTTGGCCGCATTGACGGTAATGCCGGTGATACTGCCCTCGGCAACCGACAGGGTGACAGATCCGTCAACATAGATGCGCAAGGAGTAGCTTCCCTGCGAGTTCCAGATGCGGGTTTCGGTCGCGCCGTTGGTTGCCGACAGGGTCACGCCGTCGACGGTCACGGGACCTGCCTGGGTGAGGTTGGTTCCTGCGCTCTGTTGGGGTACGGCATAGCCCATGGCGGTAATGCCCTCGGCCGTTGAGAAATCAAACGTGACTACAGCGGCAGATAATGAAGAAAAGGCCAAAAAGGCCATCAAAAAAAGCAAGTAAAAACGGTTCATTTGCACATTAATAATTTATGGGTGCAAAATTACTACCAAGTAGGCTGATAAATGCAACGCTGGCCCGAAAAAAGTTATCAACAACCGTGATTTTTTTTCGTGCCAGCGTTGGTATACCTAAGGACCTTGGCGCTACTTGGTAAGCAGGAGCCCTCCGCAGTTCAAATAGTCGTCGCCAAGCGAGAATGAACTGAACACCAATGCCGCATCGCCGTTTTCGACAATAAGGGGTTTCACATTCTTTCCCTTGTTGTAATCGTAATCCCTGTCGATAAACTCGTTGACGTTGACTTCAAAGGCATGCTCCACGCTTTTCCCGTTCTGTTCAACGGTGACCACAAAGGTAACACGGTTTCCGTCAAGTTTACATTCGATCCATTCATCGACATAGGTCATCGTGGCGTATCCTTGAGGGATAGCGACATGATTCATCAGGTCTTGATTGTTGTAATTCATGCTCTTTCTCGCCGGCTTGATCTCGCCGTCACGGGTCTCGTAATTACCGGTTTTGGCATCTTTGCCCAGCAAGTCACTGATGCTCTTGAAGCCGTAGTAGTCACGCAGATAGTCGAGTTTGGAATCGACGGTGGCGGCCTTCTTGACTTCGGTGCCGTTGAGCCATTTCTTGTACTGCTCGCCGCCTAGGGGAAGTTGCTCGGGCTTGATGCCCGAAGCGAGCAGTGTGTTGCGGACTTCTTTCTTGAGTTGCTGGCGCGTGATGTTGGCAATCGACTGCGGCCCCACCGAAATGAGGAAGAGCACGACAGCAAACGAGGCGGGGACCCACCAGATGCGCTTGTTGCGACACAGTAGCAGGCCGATGCACACTACATAGCACCAGATGTTAAACACCAGCACATAGAGGCGGCTCACGGTAATGCCATAGTCGCTCAGGCGGCGAGCGATGGCCACCGTCATCAAGGCCAGCAACGGCAACATCGCTAGCGGCAGCCAACGTGTCACCGCCTTAAAGAAGGACTTGTTCGGCTCATGTTGAACGGGATAGGTGATAAACAGCAGGATGACCATGCCCAGCATGCTTGCCGACACCAGATAACTAACCCATCCCACGGGCAGTTGCCAGGAGATGGCGATCTTGGCGGCATAGACATAGAGCGTCACCATGTAGAGGAGCAGAAGCGGAATGAACAGGTATTGCGCCACGCCCTTGATGAAGCCCGAAAAACGGATGACTTGCCGGTCATGTTTATCCTCGCCCCGGGGAATCTGGCTCATGGCCAGCAATGGGGCGATGAATACCAAGCAGACCGCAGGGATGTCGGCATAAATCGCATTATTGACTCTCACGCCGAAGAGCCAATCCAATGACTGGACAAACAGGTCAAGACCGATGGTGAGCACACAACCCACGACAATGCCCGCCACGATAGCCGCCAGCGTGCACCACGCGAAGTTCCAGAAGGGCACGTCGTCGCCCTTGCGGTAGAAACATGCCAGGAAAACCGACAACGCCATCGTCGCTACGGTGGCTGCTACGGCTATGTTTTGCGGCAACGAGAACCGTTCAAACTGGGTCAAATATAGCGATATCCCCAGCCAGATGGCATGGGACACCACTTGGGTGACTATCGCTGCGATACGGTTCTTAAAATCCTCGGTGACCAACTGAATGGCAACGGCAAACAACGCTCCCGTCGCGGGGTAGAAGATATAGAAGAAGGTCCACTTATTATCGTGACCGATGTCGTGTGTCAGACAAATCAGGTAGGCCGTGAGAAAGGCCAGTAACAAAATGGCCAACGGAAAACGGCGCAGGCTGTGTCCAAACTGATGTAGCCAATCGGTAATGGAGAAATTCTTTAACAATCCCATAAGTCAAATTGTTTCTAATATATATCATTATTAACGGCTTTAAATGTAAATTATTGCTATTTATCCTTGATAAAGAGCATCTCTCAACATAAAAGATATTACAAATAAATTGCAAATTATTCATAACAATTCAGCTCTTTGACATCAAGCAACGTCATAAATAATTTTTTTACAATCACACAACTGGCAAAAAATGTCATACAAAATTAGAATTTTAAACGAATATCACCACCTCGCAAACAATCTTAAACAGCTATATAACAAACTATTATATTATAAGCACTGTGGCGCGACCGTTTGTGATAGGCTTATAACTGAATCATAACCGTAAAAGCAAAAATAGTTAAAATGTCAAAAAAATTACACACAATAAATAATTGTTATTATTTTTGCATTCAAGTTTAAAGAAACACAGTATGGCGGCTTGTCGCTCGTTAACATCTCATGGTTGCGAGAGGAAAGTCCGGGCAACACAGAGCGTCACATTTCTTAACGGGAAGCTGCGGGTGACCGTAGGGTTAAAGTGACAGAAAATAACCGCCGTGTCCTCACGTGTGGGGATCGGTAAGGGTGAAAAGGTGGGGTAAGAGCCCACCGGGCGCTGTGGTGACATAGCGCGCCGCACCACCTGTGAGTTGCAAGTTCATGTATACCGGCATCTAAGGGCTGCTCGTCCATTGCCGGGGGGTAGAACGCTATACCGGCGCAGCAATGCGCAGGACAGATAAATGACAGGCACCTGCCACGGCAGGCACAAAACCCGGCTTATAGCCATACTGTTTTTCTTTTTATGATCAGGTTTTTCAAATCACGTGAGTGAGTGGAGTTTCAAATGGGTTTAAACTAAATTTATGGCAAGAAAAGAAGAATTAGTTCGCATGTGGGAGCGAACCCTGGACTACTTGTTTAATCAACGACCGGCTTTCGAGCGTGAGGGTGCTCGTGGATATAAGCCGGGGCTGGATACCAGCCTAGCCCTCGATAAATTGTACAAGGAGCCACACCGCAGGTTCCGTATCATCCATATTGCGGGTACCAATGGCAAGGGATCAACGGCACACCTGTTGGCCTCCTGCCTGCAGAAGTGCGGCTACAAGGTCGGCCTGTTCACGTCGCCTCACCTTGTGGACTTCAGGGAGCGCATCCGCGTCAACGGCAGAATGGTGAGTCGCAGTTTCGTCATGCAGTGGGTCGCCGATTACCAGAAGCGCAGGATTGAGGGCATCGAGCCATCGTTCTTTGAGTTGGTGTCCACCATGGCATTCGACTACTTCGCTTGGCGCAACGTCAATGTCGCTGTTGTCGAGACAGGACTTGGTGGCAGGCTCGATAGCACCAATATCGTCACTCCCGAACTAAGCATCATCACCAATGTGGGCCTTGAGCACCAGCAGTTCCTCGGCGATACGCTCGAGCAGATTGCCAGCGAGAAGGCTGGCATCATCAAGCATGGCA
The DNA here is from genome assembly GCA_902776955.1 of uncultured Bacteroidales bacterium. GTDB lineage: Bacteria > Bacteroidota > Bacteroidia > Bacteroidales > Muribaculaceae > Sodaliphilus. Next base: position 30,510 of record CACYSG010000050.1, read on the forward strand.
AGCCCGTCATTGTGGGTCGCGCCGATGGCATTGTCCGTGATGTGATCGAGGCTCAGGCCAAGCGCATGTATGCCGAGGTCAAGTTCGCTCAGGATCGTCCCGAGGTCAAGGAGGCCAAGCATGTCGATGGCATGCTGCGCTTGAACACCAAGAGTTATGGCACTATCAATTGTGAGCTCGTCGGCGACTATCAGGTCGAGAACACTAATACCGTCCTTGTCGCCCTCAATCTGCTCAAGAGGATGAAGTACCGCATCAAGAATGATGCCGTCAAGGAGGGCTTTGCCCAAGTGGTAGAAACTACAGGTTTAATGGGCAGGTGGATGAAGTTAGACGAGAACCCGCTGCTCATTTGTGACTCGGCACATAACCCTGACGCCATCGGTTTGGTCATGCGTCAACTCGAGGAGGAGCGTCGCGGCAAACTGCACCTGATACTTGGTTTCATGGCCGATAAGGATGTATCCTCCATCCTCGACTTGCTCCCCGGCAACGCAACGCTCTACTTTACCCAGGCACCGACGCCACGCAGCATGTCTGCTCGTGACCTGAAAAAGGCGGCAGCCAAGCATGGACTGCTCGGCAACGCCTACGACAATGTGGAGGAAGCGCTAGCAGCGGCACGTCAGGTAGCCGAGCCTCATGACCTTATCTATGTGGGTGGCAGTATGTATGTTCTGGCAGAACTCTTGACCATGCTTGGATATGGTGAAGATCAGTGAGGCCTATGTTCTATAGTTTCCTATAGACACATTATCTAATAACATTAGGGTGCATCTCGACCATTGATGCCATCATCATGGTCCCCGATGCACCCTAATTATATATGTACAATTATAGATGTACACCCCCATCCAATACCTTCCCAACCATTATCTCTTATCTATTAACTATTAACTCTTATCTCTTATCTATTATCTATTATCTCCTAACTCTCTCCCCCTTGTCACCTGACAGTGACAATGTGTCATTATTTGTTATAAAAGGGAGCTCCATTGTAAAACTAATTAAAAAGATGCATATTGGCTATTAATTAATTTTAAAATCCAGACAATATATTGGGCGTTTTTCGTTTATAAGTTGTACTTTTGGCACAGATATTGTAAAAGTTAATTTTAACAGTTGAAAAAATTAAAATCAATCATAATTTAACATTAAAGAGACACATGAAAAAGAATTTGAAATTAGCGGCAATGCTTGTGGTTGCTTCGATTCTGGGATCGGCAGCAACGATGATGGCAACAAGCGAGTTACAAAAGAAAGGTGTCATTACCGACACGTATGTGCTTACCAAGGAATCTCCGGCAAATGATGGCAGTTTTGTTCCTACGGCTTCTTCCAGGCCTGTGGACTTCAGCCGCGACTTTACCGACGTGGCCGAGAACACCATCAACTGTGTTGTGAGCATCAAGAGCTACGCAACACCTCAACAGATGTATCAGGGCGACTTCTTCGACCCGTTTGAGTTCTTCTTTGGCCCTGGTTACGGCAATGGTCAGCGTCAGCGCCAGCAGCAAAAACAGCAGAAGAGCGAGCCTCAGCCCCGTGGCATGGGTTCGGGCGTGATCATCAGCAGCGACGGTTACATTGTGACCAATAACCACGTCATTGAAGGCGCCGAGAAACTTGAGGTAACCCTCAACGACAACCGCACCTTTAACGCTACAGTGGTCGGCACCGACGAGAAAACCGATATCGCACTGATTAAAATCAATGCCAAGGATCTGCATGCCATCAACATCGGCAACAGCGATGCAGTCAAGGTGGGCCAGTGGTGCGTTGCAGTGGGCAACCCCTTCGGTTTCAACTCGACCGTCACCGTGGGTATCATCAGCGCCAAGGCGCGCGGCATGAACACCAATGACAACGGTGGTGGCATCAAGGCGTTCATCCAGCATGACGCAGCCGTCAACCCCGGCAACTCGGGTGGCGCCCTGGTTAACACCGCAGGCGAACTTATCGGTATCAACACGATGATTTATTCCCAGACCGGCAACTACAGCGGATGCTCGTTCGCAGTGCCCAGTAACACCGTCAAGAAAGTGATCACCGACATCAAGCAGTATGGCACAGTACAGCGCGCCGTGCTCGGCATTCAGTACAGCGAACTCACTGCCGAGAGGGCCAAGGAAGACAATATCACCGCAACCAACGAGGGTATCTATGTGGCCAAGGTTACCGACCGCGGCGCTGCCATGGAAGCCGGATTGCAGGAGGGTGACGTCATCATCAAGCTCAATGGCGCTCGTGTCAAGGACAGTGGTGAGCTGCAGGAAGAGATGAACAAGTTGCGTCCTGGCGACAAGGCCGAGGTCGAGTACTATCGCGACAACAAGCTCAGGCGCACCACCGTCACCTTCAAGAACGACCAGGGTAATACCAAGATGACCAAGCAGAGCGACGTCCTGTCACTGGGATGTGCATTCACCGAGCTCAGCAAGGAGGACAAGAAGGATCTCGCCATCTCCAAGGGTCTGAAGGTGGTCGGCGTCAAGGCCGGTAAGTTCAAGAATGCCGGCATCCGCGACGGCTTCATCATCACCGACATCAACAACATCCCCGTTGACTCGCGTGACGATGTGGAGAACATCTATAACCAGATCATGCGCAGCAGCGACAGCGATAAGGTGATGTTCATCACGGGATTCTATCCCACGGGCAAGAAGGTATACTACGCTGTTGACCTGAGCGACGACGAGCAGTAAGCATTCGATAGCAATCATTATACTTTAGCGTGCTGGTGGTGATGACAATGGCGTTTTCACCACCATCGTTTTTCTTAATCATCCTCAAAATAGGGAGAATAGGGTAGTATGACATGTTTTTTCGCATTTTAACGGACACTATTGATTTTTGACCTATGGGTCATTTTGCAGGATAAGACATGCCTGTAGAGCCGATGAATACTGGCTTTACAGGCATTTCAAAAATTTCAGCCGAAATTCTGCT
>CACYSG010000051.1 GCA_902776955.1 uncultured Bacteroidales bacterium
GACCATGTTCCTGACCGACCGCCATAGGTCTATAGAACCGCTGTTTAATATCGGGAAAAAGTGAAATGCCACCTAGGGTGACGCATTGACGAAGTCAGGTGGCTTTGTGATGGTGTTGCAAAACAAATGTCACTGTTATTATTTGATGAGGTGCTCCTTTTAAAACAAACACGAATGGTTGTCGTGCTGACAACCATTCGTGCGGTCACATTGAAGCGTTATTTTGCCTTTTTGTCGGCAGCCTTCTTGGCCGGTGCCTTTTTGGCGGCAGGTTTCTTGGGCTCTGCCTTTTTAGCAGCCGGTGCCTTCTTGGCTGGTGTCTTTTTCTTGGGCGCTTCCTTCTTGGGCGCAGGTTTCTCTTCATGGATGGGTCCCACATCGAGAACGGGTCCTACTGTGGGCTCGATGACGGGCATCTCGTCGATGGGGAAGTCGCCGGTGGTGTCCTTGACGATGTTGTTGCGCATCATCTCCACCTCGCGGTGCAACTTCTCGATTTCCTGCTCCTGGTTGCGGATGGTCAACAGCAGCGAGTTCAACTCCTCGTTGTCGATGCTGGCGGGATACTGCTCCTCGACGCGCGTCATGAAGTCGCTCAACACGTTCATGTAGTTGGTGAACGCGGTGTAGGGCGAGTCATAGGGGCTGTAGTGGCTGTGTACCGAGCCGTCGTCGCTGTGCTTGGTCGACATATAGAAGAAATGGTCGCTCGCCTGCAGGTAGTTCCAGTCTTGCTTGATGCGGCGGTCGTTGCACAGGCGCACACGTTCACCGATGGAGTAGAGCTTCCTCACGGCCTCTTGCTGCAAGGTGTTGCCCAGCCAGGCGCTCGTGTCGCGAGCCTCGTCGGTCCATGACATGGGGTAGGGAACGGCGAGTTCGGCAACGGGTTTGAACTTGGATACCACCTCGCTGGGGGTCCAGAACTGGATGTCGTTTTCGGCGGCAAAGCGGGGCAGTGCCTTGATGAACTCAAAGATACCGCTCTCGCGGGGCTGCAACTCGCCCAGGGCGTCATAGTTCATGAACAGGTTGACCAGTTGCTCCTCTTGAGGCAACTCGTTGATCCAGTTAATGTACTTGTCGGCCGTTAAGGGATAGGAGGCCCACTCGGGATTGCTGAAGCGGAACGAGATGTCGTCACTCAGTTTGCCGTTTTTCAATAGGAGCTTGAGCTTGGGAGCCGAGGCACTGCTGTACAGGAAGTTGGGCGAACGCCAACCCAGCACGTGCTTGGCATCGGCGGTGATGGCGGCTTTGAAGCCCATGGCATAAACCATCGAGGCGATATCGTCGTCATAGATGAGCTCGGTGTTGCGGAACACCTTGGGCTTTTGGCCGAAGAGTTGGTAGATCTTCTTGTCGTGGGCCTTGACCTGGGCAACGAACTCGTCGGGGTCATACAGCGCCGACAGGCTGTGGGCGTAGGTCTCGCTCAAGAACTCGACGCAGCCCGTCTGGGCCAGTTCCTTCATCGAGTCGATGAACTCGGGCACATACTGCTCCAGCTGCTCCAGGGCGGTGCCACTGATCGAGAAGGCTACCTTGAACTTATTGCCGTTCTCGTGTATCATGTCCAGCAGCATCTGGTTGGCAGGCAGATAAGACCGCTGGGCGATGCGCGTGATGATGTCGTCGTCGGCAAAGTCATCATAGTAGTAGTGATCGTTGCCGATGTCAAAGAAGCGGTAATGCTTCAGCCTGAACGGCTGATGAATCTGGAAATAAAAACAAATCGCTTTCATATCTATATTGTCTTGTTATTGTTTGTTTTCTTGAATCTTATTCTTTTCTAGATGTTCTAGATAATCTAGATATTCTAGGGGATGTTAGCGGTTGATGAGGTTGCGGTAGATGTTAATGACCTTGGCGCCAGCCTTGTCCCATGTGATCTGATTGACCTCGGCAAGACCCTGCTCACGCAACTCGTTGTACATCGCGGGATACTTGATGATGCTGTAGATGGCATCGGCCATCGCATTGATGTCCCAGTAGTCGATCTTGATGACATTGTCAAGAATCTCGGCACAGCCGCTCTGCTTGCTGATGATTGACGGCACGCCCATCTGCATCGCCTCGAGCGGGGAGATGCCGAAAGGCTCGCTCACCGACGGCATGATGTAAACGTCGCTGGCTGCCAACATCTCATACACCTGCTTGCCCTTGAGGAAGCCGGTGAAGTGGAAACGGTCGGCAATGTCGCGCTTGGCGGCCAGGCGAATCATCTTGTCCATCATGTCGCCGCTACCGGCCATTACAAATTGGGCATCGTTGACCTTGTGGAGCACCTGGGCTGCGGCCTCGACAAAGTACTCGGGGCCTTTCTGCATCGTGATGCGTCCCAGGAAAGTGATGACCTTGCTGGTCTTGCCCGGGGGTGCCTCCAGGTTGAGCAATTCCTCGTTCAAGGGCTCCACGGCGTTGTGGACGGTGGTCACCTTGTCGGGACTGATGCCGTATTTCTCGATGACGGTGCGGCGCGTGAGGTTGCTCACGGTGATGATGTGGTCGGCGTTGTTCATGCCGTCCTTCTCGATGCTGAACACCGTCGGGTTGACGTTGCCGCGAGAGCGGTCAAAGTCGGTGGCGTGCACGTGGATGACCAGGGGCTTGCCCGTCACCTGCTTGGCGTGGATGCCGGCAGGGTAGGTGAGCCAGTCATGAGAGTGGATCACGTCGCAGTCCACCGTGCGGGCGATGACACCGGCGACAATCGAGTAATTGTTGATTTCCTCGAGCAGGTTCTCGGGATAACGGCCCGAGAACTCGATGCATCCCAGGTCGTTGGTGCTCATGTAGTTGAAGTCGCTGTAGATGTGGTCGCGCAGGTTGAAATACATCTGCGGGTCCATCACATCACCGATGCGGCTCTGCACATAGTCCCAGTTCACGTCGCGCCAGGCTATCGGAGTGCTGTTGGCACCGATAATCTTGGCGAAATCCTTGGGCTCGTCGCCCCAGGGCTTGGGGATGACAAAGGTGATGTCCATGTCACCGTTCTCCCACATGCCCTTGGTGAGCCCGTAACTTGCTGTTCCCAGTCCTCCCAGGATGTGAGGAGGAAATTCCCAGCCAAACATTAATGCTTTCATATCTCTTGAGTTGGTTTATTCGTCAATGATGTGCAGGTTCTTGAAGGTGCGCAGTACGCGCAGGATGCCGCCCACGTTGGGAGCGAAGCTAACGGCGCCACGGCCGATGAACGGCGGGTTGCCGTCATAGAGTTCGCTCAGCGAGCCGATGCAGCCTTCCTTCATCTCGTCCTCAAAGCCGATCATCATGCGCTCGATGAACGAGATGCTGTTCAGGCCGAACACGCGGATGTAGGCCTTGCTGTAAAAGTCCATCAGCCAGGGACGGGCGCTGCCGGCATAGTAGGCCGTCTGGCGCTCTTCGGGCGTGCCCAGGTACCAGGGGATGTAGCCGTAGCTGTTGGGACTCAGGGTGCGCAGTCCCTTGGGCGTCAACAGCTCGCGGGTGGTGATGTCGAGCACGCGCTTGCGCTGACGGCGGTCCAGCGGGCTGTAGTCGACAGCAGCGGCGATAATCATGTTGGGACGCACGCTCAGGTCGGTATAGCTGCCGTTCACATAGTCATACAGGTAGCCATAGTCGGTCATGAACGTCTCGATAAAGGCGGGCTTGCACTTGTCGGCAATCTCGTTGCAGCGCTCCACAAACTCCTTCTCCTCCTCACGGCCGGCAAAAAGCTCCTCGGTGGCAAAACGCAGGGCATTGTACCACAGTGCGTTGAATTCCACCAGATAGCCCGTGCGCGGGATGAGCGGGGTGCCGTCGGGATGGGTGCTGTTCATCCATGAGACGGGACGCTGGGTGCCGTCGGTCGCCAACAGGCCGTTTTCGTCCAGCTTGAGGTTGGGATGGTGACCGTCGACGATGAAGTTGATCAAGTCCTTGACCAGATTGCCGTAGCGCTCGCGGGCGGCATCGGCATTGAGGTCATGGGCATAGCGCTGAACGGTCCAGATGGCCCACAAGGGAATGTCGGGCAAGTCAAGGCCGTCGAGGTGCTTGTCCAGGGTTCCGTCGCGCATCCAGTCGTAAAGGGCACGCTGGGCGGTGTCCATAATCAGCTCGAAGTCCTGGCGGTGATGTACCGACAGCGTACAGCCCGGCAGCGCGATGAACTCGTCGCGGGCACGTATCTTGAACCACGGGTAACCGGCCAGCAGGTAGTGACCCTCCTTGTTGGTGATGTAGAACTGCTTGGCGCTGTTCTTCATGCAGTTGTAGAAGCTCGTGCGCGGCGTGCGCGGCTTGATCTCATCTTCATACATCTTGGTTAGCGTCCTGGTGTTGACCTCCTCGATGCCTGCCGAGAAGATGAGGGGCTCGCCCTTCTTGATCTCGACCTCGAAGTAGCCGGGCACATAAAGGTCCTCGCTGTAGGGGATACCGCGCTCCTGGTCCTTGATGTACTCGATGTTCTTGTACCAGTGGGGGTCAAACACGAAGCGGGGTTTGTGGTTCATCTGCATGTACAGCATGGGATAGCCGTTGTACATGCAGGTGGCGATACCGTTGGACACCTCATGGTAGTCGCGGCAGGCAACGGCGTTCTCGACACACAGGTCGTTGGCGTTGCGGAAGGCCAGGAACGGCCTGAACTGCAGCGTCGTCGCCGAGTGGGCGTCCACAAGGGTGTAACGGATGAGGATACGGTTCTCATGAGTGATGAAAATCTTCTCCTTCTTCAGGATCACGCCACCCACGCGGTAGGTCGTGGTGGGCACTCGCTCGCAGTCATACTCACGGATGTACTTGTGGCCATTGGGACTGTAGGTGTCACCCTTGTAGCGGTGCAGACCCAGGTTGAACGGCGCGCCGTGCTGGATGACGGTCTCGTCGAGCGTGGACAACAGCACGTGGTTGTTGTCGTCGAGTTCAGGGACGGGAATCACCAGCAGACCGTGCTGCTTGCGGGTGTTGCACCCTACGATGGTGGTACAGTGATAGGCTCCCGATTGGTTGGTGCGAAGCATCTCCTTGGGCAGCGATTGCTCAAGGTTAATCATCAGGTTTTTATCAAATTTCAGATAACTCATCTTTATAATAATTTTAGTTCCTTTTTGTTATCTCGTTGTGAATGAGTTGCTAGACGTAGTTGGGTAGCGAGGGCGGCACCAGGATCCTGATGCCCTTGCTGACGTTCTCGATAACCAGTTTGGCCGGCATCATGACCGGATCGCCGTCGATGTGCATGAAGTCTTCATCCTTGCGCTCGATGACCACCCGCTTGCCGCGGTAGATGCTCACGTGGCGGTCCTTGTCCAGTGAGCGGAAGAATAATCGGGCACCGATCAACGGACTCTGCACGATGTTGAAGCCGTGCATGATGGTCACGTCGATTAATCCGTCCTGCATGGTGGCGCGGGGCGCGATATAGGCGTTGTTGCCATATTGGGCCGCGTTGCAGCACGCGATGACAAATGCCCGCTCCTCGTGGCGGATGCCGTCGATGTCGATGATGTAGTCCTGGGATTTATACTTGAAGAACTCGGTCAGTGTCGTCTTGATATAGGTGATGAAACCGCGTGTGCCCTCATTGTTGAACTTGTAGCTCACCGCCGCGTCAAACCCCATGCCGCAGGTGCAAAAGAAGGGCTTGTCGTTCACCCTGCAGTAGTCAAACACGCCAGTCACACCATTGTTCAGCACCTGCAGGGCACGGCTCGCGTTCATCGGTATGCGCAGGTGTCGCGCCAGGCCGTTGCCCGAACCGCTCGGCACGATGGCCATGGCGGTCTCGCTGCCGCACACGCCGCTACCCACCTCGTTGACGGTGCCGTCGCCACCAATGGCAACCACGATGTCTATCTTGTCCTGGACTGCCTGCTGGGCAATCTCACGGGCATGGCCGGGATATTCGGTCATGATGATACTCACGTCGTTGCAGTCATGGTCAACCACTGTATCGATCAGGCGTGGAAGTTTGTCCTTGCTGCCTGTGCCCGACACAGGATTGATGATGGCGAGTATGTGCCTGCGTTTCTCTTCCATTACCCCACAAAGATAATACTTTTTTATGTGTTTTTTTTGATAATATGACAAATTAAGGATATTTTTGTGGAAAAATTATTAACAACCCGCTTTTTTAATGATAAACACTAATGAAAAAGGTTAGTATAAACCTCCTGACGAATGTGATCTTGCTGCTTGCAGGTATTATCCTCATCATCTTTCACGGTGTGCCCACTGTTCTGCTGTGGGGCTGTCGTGTGATGGGGGCCATGTTCATGCTGCCCGCTTTGGTTTTTCTGATCATGGTGGCCGTGCGCCATGCCGATGCCCGCACCAGTACCGACTACCTGGGCGTGTTGCCCGCGGTGGGCGGCTTGTGCTTCGGCCTGGTGATGATGCTCAAGGCCCATCTGTTCGATGAAATCCTGCAACTGCTCATGGGCTTGCTGCTGGTGGTGCTGGGCCTGTTCCATGTCATCTATCTGCTACTGTCTCGCAACAGCTTGAACATCAAGGGATGGTACTTCATCTGCCCCATAGTGGTGGCTATATGCGGCATGGTGTCGCTCATGGTGCCGTCGTTGCGCGAGAATGTTTCGGCTGTTGTGCTGATGACGGGTATCTGCCTGCTGTTGTTCAATTTCACCAGCCTGCAGGAATACCTTGCCGAGCGCCGCGGGCGCCGAGCGCTGACCCGTCCTGCCGTTGAGCCGGGAGCTCCTGCCGATAATGCCCAGGTAGAAACCACTATCCCGCACGATGAGGCTGAGTGAAGTTATAAAGGAATTACCCTTGCTGGTGCGCTATCCTGGAGCTGATGCCTACAAAATCGGTGACCAGGTGCACGCCTGCGTGAATTGTGGACATGAGTACCAGGGCAACTATTGCCCCGCCTGTGGGCAGAAGGCGACGGCTGGACGCATCACGTGGGGCACGGTGCGTAGCGGTGTGATGGACGTCTGGGGCCTGGGGGCGCGTTCCTTGATCAGGTCGTTGTGGCAGTTGGTGGTGCGTCCCGGGCGTCTCATCAGCGACTACATCAACGGCAAGTGGCAGGTGAGTTTCCCGCCCGTCAAGATGCTGGTCATCGTGGCCGTAACCGTCAATTTGCTTGGTCGGCTGGTTAACCCCGGGTTCTGGGGTGGCATGTTTGATGATGAGGATGCCGTCGTGGGAAACTTTAGTTTTGTTGAAAGGGTGTTCGACTGGATCTTGACGCACCCCGAATGGTGCTACCTGCTCTTGTTCTTGTTCTTCATCATCCCCATGTGGTTTGTTTTTCGCCATTCTCCTCGCAACGCGCTGCATACGTTACCGCAGGGCTTCTTCATCATGGTGTTCCTGAACGTGCAGTTTTATCTGGCTCTGTTTGTCTTCTCTTTTGTTTTCTTGATTCTCGACGTCGATCAGGACCTCGCGCTGACGATAGCATTGACCGTAATATTACCGCTGCTGGCGCTCATTGACTTCAAGACATTGTTTGGCTACGGATGGTGGGGCACATTGTGGCGCTTGATGGTGGCGGTTTGTCTTGTCTATGTGGGTGGACTGGATCTGTTCGTTTTCCCGAGTTTGCTTGAGGCGCTTTCTGTGGGGATGAAGATGATAATGGTAACACTTGCCGCAATCGTCGGTATAAACGCTTGTGCGGCACTGCTTATTCTTGTTACCGACATGGTCAACCGCAGGACTTGGCGCACGGCTGGCTAGCCGCGGGCGCTGCGTTTTCCGCTCATCGCGCTAGGGGTAATGCTGGCCTCATTGCTGGCCTTCAAGTTGATAAAGCATGGCTTGTTATTTCATGGTTAATTTATAAAATACAGGAGATCAATGTTTTCGTTACAAGAGAAATATCATCGTTTCCGTCAGTGGCAACGTCAGCCGTTTGAGTACCATGACAGTCATGATCACCATGGGTGCTGCAACTGCGGGGCCGTGAGCGAGAACAATTACTGCCCCCGCTGCGGCCAGAAGGCTGCCTATGGACCCATCACGTGGCACAGCGTGTGGCAGGGAGTGATGGATGTGTGGGGCGTCGGAACGCGTTCGTTGCCCTACACGCTGTGGCAACTGATGTGGCGTCCGGGTTATCTGATACGTGATTACATCAGCGGCAAGCGACAGGTGAGTTTCCCGCCGGTCAAGATGCTGGTTGTCATGGCGGTACTTGTGGTGCTGGTCTATGGATTGCTGGGAATCGGTTTTGAGGCTGAAGTCGAAAATGAGAGCGGCAATAATGCCGTGCAGGGGTTCCTGATGGGCGACTTCTATGACTGGATGAGTAATCACATCGAGTGGGCGGTGCTCGCGGGTTTCTCGATGTTTATCGTGCCAGTGTGGTTTTTGTTCCGCACAGCCCCACGTTTGCCTCGCCACACCTTGCCGCAAGGGTTCTTCATCCAAGTGTTTGTCGGGGTGCAGTTCCTGCTGTACATGTTGATTGTGACACTGGTGTTCGACTTGATACCCTCGTTGTCGGGCAGTGGTGACGAGGCGGCGGGTTTTATGGTCATGCTTGTGCTGCCGCTCATGCTGTGGTGTGACTACAAGCAGCTGTTCGGCTACGGCTGGTGGGGGACGCTGTGGCGTATCGTGGCCTCGGTCTTCCTGGCCATAGCTGTGACCAAGGTGCTGGTTCGTGTCGGCGGTTTGTGCTATTGTCTTTTTGTGGGAGATAGGTCCTTGGGGTTCAACTATCTGGTGGGGACTGTTGACCATTCGGCGTTGTTGTGGGTGTTGCTGGAGGTTGTCTTGCTGATTAACGCTAAGCCCTGGCGAGGAAACATTGCTTGGCCCAGGATACTGCTGCGCCCGCTGATTGCTGTGGCAACGCTGTTGTTGACGACGGCCGCATGTGGCCAGTTTGGAATCGAAAACTCGGTGAGCAACATGATCAAGTCAATGCAGACGATGTTCCTGCCGTAGCGCTGCCACTCACTGGCGAGGATAAACCAGCGACGCGCCCTCCACATGATGGGGAAGGGCGCGTCGCTGTGTCTTTTAGAAGCCTGGCCGTGAGCGCTCACGGCGGTAATGCCATGTTGTCTGTGTCTTATTTCTTCTTGCGGTTGCCGTAGCGCTGCATGAACTTGTCCACGCGACCTGCGGTGTCGACGAGTTTCTGCTTACCGGTGAAGAACGGGTGAGAGGTGTTGGTGATCTCGAGCTTAACCAGGGGATAAGTGGTACCGTCGATTTCGATGGTCTCCTTGGTGTTCACAGTGCTGCGAGTGATGAAAACCTCCTCGTTTGACATGTCCTTGAAAGCAACCTCGCGATAGTTGCTGGGATGGATATCCTTCTTCATTGTTTCGATATATCTTTAAATGTTAAACTTACAATATTTTGGCGGTGGTAAACGCCTATTTTTTGTAATGGCGTGCAAAGGTACAACGATTTTTTGAATTGGAAAAATTTTTTCTCTTTTTTTTGATTTTGAAGCCTTTTTGAGCCTAAAAAAGTGCTTTTTGGTATGTAAAATCGTGTGTTTCGGCCATGTAATTGTGTCTTTTAAGACAAATTGTTGATAAAAAATAACATGATACAGTGGTCGAATATAAAAATATTGAGTAAATTTGCAGGTCATTTTGACAAATAGAATATTTCGGAATTAGAAAAAGCAGATATGTTTGATAAACTCTTCAGACGCAAGAAAGAGCAGGTAAAACTCTTCTATAACACCGACGTACATTGCCACATCCTGCCGGGTGTGGATCATGGCTCACAGTCGGTCGAGCAGTCATTGGAGATGCTGCAGGCCGAGATGGAAATGGGTATCAACCGCGTCATCCTCACCTCGCATGTGACTGCCGTCACGTTCGAGAACACTCGCGAGAGCCTGATGGACTCCTTTTTCACGCTCAAGGACGCTGTCACCGATGCCGGTCTGGACATTGACCTGCAGGTGAGTGCCGAGTACCGCATGGACGAATACTTTGACAAGGAATATGCTGCCGACCACCTCATTCCCATGCCGGGCAATTATGTGTTGCTCGAGAACTCTTTCCAGCAGGAACTGTTGAATCTCAACGAGTTGCTGTTTGATATGCAGGTCAAGGGCTATCGCACCATCCTTGCCCATCCCGAGCGTTATACCTATTATTCCCGTCGCCGCAAGCGCTACGAGGAACTGCACAATGCCGGAGCAAAGTTCCAAATCAATATTCTGTCGTTCACCGGATACTTCGGTGAGGAAGCACGCGAGAGCGCACTCTGGTTTGCCAAGAACGGCATGATTGACTTCCTGGGCAGCGATATGCACAACGTCAAGCACGCCCACATCATCATGGACTACCTCAATTCCAAGGAGTGGAAACGCTTGAGCCAGGAGATTGAGTCTACCGTAAAAAACGATATGATCGTCTAATTCTCATCAAACAACATAAGAAAAAATCAATGCGGGTCATGGTTTCCTCCACGCCCGCATTTTTCTTTTGCCTTATCTTATCTCTATCTTTATCTAAATTCCTAATTTCTAATTTCTAATTACTGATTTCTAATTCCTAATTCCTAATTCTCCTACTTCTCGTCCCTAAACTCCTCGGGCAGGTCCTGTTGGATAATCGAACGGCACTCGGCGCTCACATGGGCGATGTCGTTACCCCCCGTGTGCTCGATAGGCTGGTGGAAAGTCAATGTGATTGTTCCCGGAGTCACGTTAAAGGTGCTGCGAGGCATCACCTTGTAGCTTCCGTCGATGGTGATGGGAACTACGGGCAGGCCAAATTCCAGAGCCAGCTTGAAGGCTCCGTTCTTGAAGGGGCCCATCTTGCCCGTGTCGGTGCGGCGTCCTTCGGGAAAGACGACGATCGACATGCCGCGGTGCAGCTTCTTCTTGGCGGCGGCCATGGTGTCGCGCAGGCCTTGAGCGCTGTGGGTGTCCACCATGATGTGGCCGGCCATGCGGCAGGCAGTGCCGATGATGGGGATGTTGGTGATGCCCTTGCGCATCATCCACTTGAAATTATGACCCAGGTGGCCATATATCGAGAAGATGTCATAGGCACCCTGGTGGTTGGCCACAAACACATAGCTGGTCTCGTGATCGATGAGTTCACGTCCCACGACATTGACGCGCACCAGATGCAGCCAGCACCATGTCCTTGCCCACCATTTGGCAGGGAAATAGCCCCAATACTCCTCGTTGAACAGGCAGCCGATGATGGTGATCAGTGCGGTGAAGATGCTGAGCACCAGCATGATGGGCGAGACAATGCACCATTGATATATACGGTAAATATATTTCATTTCACAATCAGTCACTGTTTTATTCATGCAAAGGTAGATAATTTGTCATAAAACTACAAATCCAATGCGCTTTTAAGCACCATATCGGCTATCTTTTGGTGAATATTAGGACACTTTTACATGAGAGCCCGATAAAAATCGATATAACTTGTAATACCTTGAGCAATGATAAAATGAGGAACATTTGGCTTAAGGGGCTTACCTTAATTGATGAGCAGACCTTCGGCCTGCATTTTACGTTTTTTACTGGGCACTAAGGACACTATTATCTTTTTTACATAAATACCACCACCCCGGTCGTTGTTGCGGCCTGGGGCGGTGGTTTGTAGAGTTGGCGTGGGGACGAGCCTTAGTTCTCCTCGGTCTCGACATCGGGGGCGATGAGCTTGTAGCCCTTGCCGTGGATGTTGATGATCTCGATGGTGGGATCGTCCTTGAGTTTCTTGCGCAGCTTGGTGATGTAAACGTCCATTGAGCGGGCATTGAAGTAGTTGTCATCAATCCAGATGGTCTTCAAGGCGAAGTTGCGCTCGAGGATTTCGTTCATGTGGGCGCACAGCAGGCTCAGCAGCTCGCTCTCCTTGGTGGTGAGGTTGTCGCTGCGGTCGTCGGTGAACAGCACTTGACGCTGGGTGTCGAAGGTGAACTTACCGATCTTGTAAACGGTAACCTCCTTGCCCTTCTTGCCCTTGACGCGGCGCAGGATGGCCTCAATGCGCAGCACAAGCTCCTCCATCGAGAAGGGCTTGGTGATGTAGTCGTCGGCACCGATCTTGAATCCCTCGAGGATGTCCTCTTTCAGGGCCTTGGCGGTGAGGAAAATGATGGGCACGTCGCTGTTGACGGCGCGGATTTCCTGTGCGAGCTGATAACCGTCCTTCTTGGGCATCATCACGTCAAGCAGGCAGATGTCGTACTTGCCCTTGAGGAATGCCTTGTAACCGGCTTCGCCATCGGCAAACAGTTCGGCCTTATAGCCTTTGTCCTCCAGGTACTCGCGGGTGAGGGTACCCAGATTCTCGTCATCTTCGCATAACAGAATTCTCAGTTTGTCTTCCATAATTTTTCTTATTTATATAGTGGTAATGTGATAATGAATTTCGATCCTTTGTTGAGTTCGCTCTCGGCGCGAATCGAGCCGCCGAAGAGGTCTATCATCTTGTGGACATAGGCCAGACCCAGGCCGAAGCCCTTCACGTCGTGGCGGTTGCCGGTCGAGACGCGGTAGAATTTCTCGAAGATCTTCCTCAGGTCCTCGCGCTTCATGCCGATGCCGTTGTCGGCAACGGTAATCTGGATGTGGTCCTCGTCGGGGTTGACGGTGGTCACCTCGAGTTCGGGCGGCACGTCCTCGCGACGGTACTTGACGGCGTTGTCCAGCAGGTTGAAAACCACGTTGGTGAAGTGCATGCGGTCCACATTGATGATGGGGTCCTCGGCATCGAGGTTGGCCGTGATGTGGCCGCCGTATTTCTCAACCTTGAGTTTGAAGGTGTTGATCACGCTGTAGATGCTGGCGTTGGCGTCTTCTTCCTCCAGGCGCATGGTCGCGTTCTTGCGGTCGAATAGCGAGAGTTGCAGCACCTTCTCGACCTGGAATCGCAGACGCTTGGTCTCGTCGTTGATCACACCCGACACGTGCTTGAGCATCTCGGGGCTCTTGCGCACGCTGTCGTCGTTAAGCATCTGGGCTGCGATCGAGATTGACGAGATGGGCGTCTTGAACTCGTGCGTCATGTTGTTGATGAAGTCGTTCTTGATCTCGCTCAGCTTCTTTTGCCTGAAGGCCACCGTGATGGTGTACAGGAACACACCCAGCAGCAGGAAGGTGAACGCCAGTGACGGCACCAGGAACTTCACCGACGAGAAGATGTAGTCACTCTTGTTGGGGAAGGTGACGTTCAGGGTGTTCTGCTTGTTCTTCGGGTCGTTGGGGAACAGCACCTGACTGTAAACGTCCTGCTGGGACATCGGCGAGTAGCCCTCGGTCTTATAAATCACTCCGTTGGCGCGGTTGATGATGGCAAATTCAAAGGGCAGTGTCAAGCCGTTGAATTCAAGCTCCGAACGCAGGTAGCTGGCCACCGTGGCACTGTCGGCACGCTCCTGGATGGGGCGGTCGCTGGAGTGGTTCAGAATGTTGAGAATCACCTCGTTGAGCAGGCTCTTTTGATACAGGTACTGGCCCTTGAGGATTTCCTGTTTGCGCTGATAGGTGTCGTTCAGGTCCTTGAGCGTGTTCAGGTTGGTGGGGCGCAGGGTCGACGGGTCCTCGGTGTTGAGGGTGGTGTCGATCGATGCCTCGAGCGGGTCGTTAAACGTGAAACTGTTCTGGCGAATGCCCGAGTATGTCAGTTCGGCCTCGGCCAGATCCTGGTCGAGGAAGTATAGGGTCTCGTTCTGCTCGAGCATGGTGGACACGCTGTACAGGCTGCGCATCACTATCTCGCTGAACTGGCTGTTGCGCATCGAGACCATCTTTTCAAGATACACGATCTGCATGGCGAGCAGTCCCAGCAGGGCTATCGCCATCACAATCGTCAATATCCATATCGTTGACCTCTTCATGAGTATATCGTGCTATTTCAAAATCGTCATTTTAACAATCAACGGCAAAATTAACACTTTATTGTGAAAAACCAAAATTTTCGTTCACTTTTTACTCAAAAATTTAACGTTAAATGTTAAAACGACCACCAATGTCTCCAATTTGACCAATTTGCCGATTTCGGCAAATTGATAAAAAAACAATGGGCGGCTCGACTGGCGGGTCGCCCATTGTGTGATTGGAATCAGTCGTTTGTATAATCTGGCGGCTTATTCTTCGGGTGACATGACGAGCTCGATGCGGTTGCCGGCATTGTAGAGCTGGCGGGCAAAGGCGGCAATCGTTTCGGGCGTCTGGGCGTTGACAATCTCCTCAAATCCCGTGTCATCTGTTCCGTAGATGAGGTATTCCCAAATGTTGTTTTGCCAGTACCAGTTCTCCTTGAGTCTTGTGCTGTGGCTCTTTAACAGGGACTCCTTGGCCTCATTAACTCTCGCGGCATCGACCGTCGTGCAGGCGTTCTTCATCTCGTCGTTCAGGATTTGTAGCACCATGTCACGGTATTCGGGATTCACAGGGCAATAGCCGTAGACGTAGGCATAGCAGAAATCGCCGTCACGTTGTAGCGAGCCTTCGGTCATGGGCGCATAAGAAGCGCCGTTGTCTTCGCGTATCTTCTGATAGTAGGCTTTGTAGAGCACATGTGCCAGGATGAAGCTCTTGATGTCATTCTCTTGGCTGTAAGGCATCGGTGAGTGCCAGGCTACCACCTCGTGGCATTGGGGGTCGCTCATCTTGTGGGTGAAGTGCTTGACGACTTGACCTTGAGGCATGCTGGTGGTATTGTTCCAATTGAATTTCTTACCCTTCTTGGCAGGGAGGCTGGCAATGTACTGCTCGATGTACTGGCGGATGATGGCGTCGTCAAACGAACCCACAAAGAGGAAGGTGTAACCGGCGGCATTGGCAGTGCGTTCCTTGGCGATTTCCATGATACGGTCAAGATTGGCTTGCTTCATGTCCTCGATGCCGTAGGGCCTGTTGCGCCAGTTGTAATTGTATCGTACACAGTTGATTGTGTCGAAGAGGGCAGACATGGGCACGAGGTCTTTATTCTTGAGTTCGGCTTCCCACTGGCTCATCACTTGGTTGAACTTCTTCTCGTCCTTAGTCAATGCGGTGAACTTGAGGTATATGAGTTGGAACAGTGTCTCCAAATCCTTGACGGTGCTGTTACCGAAGATGTTGTCGGTAAAACCAGTGATGTTCAGGTTGACGTTGACCTGCTTACCGGCAAGTGCTTTGCTGACATCTGAGTTTGAGAATTGGCCCAGACCTGTGAAATAATTCAGGTTGTTAAGCATGTGCAGGTTAGCGTAGTCCTTTTCATTATACAATGATTGTCCGCCTCGCTGGAAAGCGCTCATGAGAATCTCATCCTGCTTGAAATCGGTCTTCTTGAGAATGACGCGTGCGCCGTTGCTCAACTGCAGTTCGGTGTAACCCAGGTGGTCGTTGCGTGTTTCCTTGACGATCTTTCCTTTCTTTGGCAACGTGGTCATCAAGGGCTCATTCTTCACGTTGTCCACATAGGGCTGAATGTCGCTGTTGCGTGCTGCAGCGATGGCGTCTTTCAGGCCTTCAACTGTGGGATAGACGGCTCCGTCCTTCTCGGTGTTGAAGTTGGTGATAACCATGTTGTTGTCGGTGAGTCCAAAATTGAAGCTCTGTACCGCTTGATTAATCGCGTTGATATCAACGCTGGGAGCAATCATCGAGATGATCTGATAATGTTGCTCAATCGACGGAATGGGATCGTTAGCCAAGAAGTGACTGCAGTATTGGTTACAATAGGATGTGTTGGAGATCTTGTCGCGTTTGTTATAGTATTTTTCCCAGCTGCTCATGTACTCATCGCGTGCTCGCTCATATTCGGTTGCTGTGAAACCATGCTTGGTAATGCGCAGCACTTCGGTCATGAGCGCTTGGGTAGCAGCCTCAATCTTGCCCTCCTTGGCTTGGGCGCTTATCGAGAAAGCGTCCTTGGTCTTTGCAAACACATATTTTGAGAAAGTTGCCTCGGGTGACATGAAAGGACAGTCAGGTTCCTGGGCTATCTCTGACAGGCGGTTATTGGCCATAGCAATCACCATCTTCTTGAAATATTCTATGACCAGATAGTACATGTCGCTTTTTTCCTCTTTGGTCGAAGCATTGCACTTGAAATTGATTTCAATCCCATCCATCATTCGCTCCTTGTCCTTGTCGATGGCGATGATGATATCGTCATTGTCTCCGACGGGTTCATCGGTGACTTGAGGCGCATTGGGGTCAAGCACGCAGTCCTTGAACAGCTCTTTGATCTGTGCCTCGATGTAATCCACATCCACGTCACCTACGATAACCAGCGCTTGGTTGTCGGGCCTGTACCACTTGTGGTAGTAGTCGCGCAGTTCTTGATACTCAAAGTTATCGACCACGCTCATCAGTCCGATGGGCATACGTCTACCGTATTTTGAGTCGGGGTGAAGCGTTTCTAACTGGCGTTCAAGCATGCGCATCTCGGCCGAACGTCTCATTCGCCATTCCTCGTGGATGACGCCGCGCTCCTTGTCGATTTCCTCGTCGGTGAGCAGCAGGCCGCCGCTCCAGTCCTTGAGAACGAGCAGGCATGAGTCAATGGCACTCTGTCGTGTGCTGGGAATGCCGTTGATGTTGTAAACCGTTTCGTCAAAACTGGTGTAGGCATTCAGGCCAGATGCTCCCAGGGAGTAGATAAAGTCATGGATGTTCTTTCCCTCGCCGTGGAAGTGCTCACTGCCGTTGAAGGCCATGTGCTCGAGAAAATGGGCGAGGCCACGCTGGCTCTCTTCTTCCTGGATGGAGCCGACGCGCTGGGCAATATAAAAGTCCACACGGTGTTCGGGGTAGTCGTTGTGGCGGATGTAGTAGGTCAATCCACAGTCGAGCTTGCCGATTCTAACTTCGGGATCTACTGGAATGGGTCCCAAGGATTGTGCCATGAGGGCACTGGTGCCGAATGCCACTAACATGAGCAGCAGGAGGGCAATGGATTTTTTCAGGTTCATCATTTAATGGTTTTTATGTGGTTAGTATCATGCTTCAGTTATTGATGCCACCATCAGGCGGCATGATATTGAGAGATGGTATTTCTCTTCCCATTCTTTCACAAAGATACTAAGGCTTGTAAAAACCAATGCATTATTTCTCGGGAAAAACTGCCTATAGAGCTTGTTTTTTACAGATATTGTCTAATTATTAGACACTTTTGGGCAAAAGGCAATGACTCAATTATACACACACAACAACAATAAAAGGCACCCATACGGATGCCTTTTATTATATAATGTGTAAAACAGTCGGGGATTAATCCTCGTCCTGCTTGCTCTCCTCGTACTCCTTGAGCAGCTGAGCCTGCACGTCGGCGGGCACGAGCTCGTAGCTCGAGAACTTCATGCTGCTCGAGAACTTCATGCTGAACGAAGCGCGGCCACCCGAGATGGAGCTCAGGGAGGTGCTGTAGCTCGACATCTCCTTCAGGGGGATGCGGGCCTTCACGCGCTCCAGACCGTTGGCGCTCGACATATCCATCATGATGCCGCGGCGGCCCTGCAGGTCACTCTGTACACCACCCATGCAGTCGGCGGGCAACAGGATCTCGACGTCATAGACGGGCTCGAGAACCTTGGGGTTAGCATCGCGGAATGCGGTGGAGAAGGCGTTACGGGCTGCCAGACGGAACGAGATTTCGTTACTGTCAACCGGGTGCATCTTACCATCGTAGATGCAGACGCGCACGTCGCGAGCGTAGCTACCGGTCAACGGGCCCTGCTCCATGCGGTCCATGATACCCTTAACGATAGCGGGGATGAAGCGTGCATCGATGGCACCACCGACGATACAGTTATAGACAACCAGCATACCGCCCCATTCCATGGGGATTTCCTGCTTGTCCTTGATGTTCATCTTGTACTCCTGGTTGCCGAACTTGTAG
>CACYSG010000052.1 GCA_902776955.1 uncultured Bacteroidales bacterium
TGCAACCCTTCAGACTGGTGAAGGACGCTCATGGAGCAAGGTGATCAAGATGGTCCGCTCCGAGAAGACTGGCGCTTACGTGTTTGAGGAGCGCATGGTTCCCAACGACAAGGTACAGGACTGGCTGAAGTAATATCACAGTCAACCACACAATACACGAGCCTGCCCGACAGCTGATATCCAGCCGCCGGGCGGGCTTTTTATTGGCTGTCGGCGCCCCGGGCGGGGCAAGGCAATATCGCCACCCGTTTCTCGTTATAAATGTGAATGAACCGCGCGTGAGCCATACGGCATGAAGAAAAAGGCGATTAGACATACCATGGTGGCGCTTGTCGCTGCACTCTGGGGCTTGACAATGAGCGCCCAGGGCGGGCTGCGGCCCCGCGGCGACGTGAACGGCGACTGGGAGGTGACTATCGCCGACGTGAACATGCTGGTCGATGGTGTGACGCAAGGACTCGAGTATCATCCGTTCTATACCTATGCCAGCGACATCAACGGTGACCGCGAGATCAACATCGCCGACGTCAATATGCTCGTCGATGCCCTGTTGGGCGCCGACCTGCGACCCATGCCGTCCTACTCGGGCACGTTGCCCGTGCTCTATATCAATACCGAGGGCGGGCGGGACATCGTCGGTAAGGAAAAGGAGGACTACCTGCATGCCGACTGGTGGCTGGACGCGATGGGCATTGAGGGATATGAGTCCATCGGGTCGCGCGACGCTCCCCGCGGCCTGCTCATCAAGGGGCGGGGCAACTATACTTGGGAAAATTACAACAAGAAGCCGTTCACGATCAAACTCGACCAGAAATGCAGCATGCTGGGAATGCCCTCCAACCGGCATTGGGTGCTGTTGTGCAATATGGAGTACTGGATGGGCGACTTGAACGATGCGATACCCTTTGAAATCGGGCGGCGCCTGGGCATGGCTTGGGCTCCCCGCCAGGAACCTGTCGAGGTGGTGCTCAACGGTCAGTACATCGGCCTGTATTTCCTCACCGAGAAGATAAGGGTCAACAAGCACCGCATCAACGTCACCGAGCAGGAGGACAACGAGACCAACCCCGATCTCATCACCGGGGGCTGGCTCCTGGAAATAGATAATTACTACGCCCCAAACCAGATTAGTCTGACCGAGGGCAACGGCTCGGCGCTATGGATCACGCCCCAATCACCCGACACGCTGAGTGCCGTCCAGCGGGAATATATCACCGCGTTTCTCACCGCCGCCGATGCCGCCATCTACAATCCCGACAAGGAGAGCCAGGACTGGGAACGGTACATCGACCTGGACTCGCTGACTATCTATTATGTCGTCGAGGAAATCGTGGACAACCCCGAATCCTTCTCGGGGAGCTGCTATATGCACAAGGAGCGTGGCGAGGACACAAAACTGGTCTTCGGGCCGCACTGGGACGGGGGCAGCTGCTATGTGCGCCATGCGGCCAATTTCCACGGCGACCATTTCATCTATGACGAAGTGCCCAGCGGCCTGCATCAGCACTGGATCGGGGAAATCGCCAAGTACCCCAGGTTCCAGGCGCGCGTGCGCCAGTTGTGGGCGACATTTTATCGTGATATCTATCCGTCGATCGACGATTATGCCTACTCGCTGACTGCCCGCATCGAGCAGGCCGGCGTGTATGACAACCTGCGCTGGCGTCACTACTCGGGCGATTACGTCAGCATCACGTTCCGCTATAACCGGTACTTCAAGAGATATTTCCACATGAAGGTGGCCTGGCTCCAGGATCAGTGGGGTGAGGAAAATTAAGAATCAGGATTTTCGGGAAATGGCAAGTTCATACTGCTGATGAACCTGCATGGCGATGGTGTCCCAGTTGTATTTTTCTATGTCATAGGGGATGGTGCCCTCGGCGTTGGCTTCCTGCAAACGGGTGATGGCAGCGCACAGCGAATCGACATTTTTAACCTCAAAGTAGTCCTGCTCGGGCAGATCAACCTGGCGGGTGCCGGGGATGTCGCTGCACAGGATGGGCAGGCCATAGGCCATCGCCTCGAGCAGCACCATCGGGAAACCCTCGTTGACCGACGGCAGGACGAAGCACCGGGCATGGCTGTAGAGCTGGCGCAGGTCCTCACCTGTTGTGAATCCCGTGAAAACGACTTTCTTGTTCTTGTCCAGGCGCTCCAGCGCTTCACGATAAGTGCTGTCGTGGTCGCTGGCCCCCGCAATGACGACCTGGGTCACCTGCGGCAGTTGGTTTGCCGCCTCGACAAGGTATTCAAAGCCTTTCTCGGGCGTGAGGCGTCCCACGGCGAGCAGGTACTGGCCCTCATGGATGCCGTGCTGATTAAGGAAGTCGGTAGACGTGCTGCGTGTCACCGGGTCGATGCCGTTGGGGATGAAAACGCTCTTGTCGAGGGCTCCGCATTTTTCCATCTGATGGCGGTTGACAAAAATCACGCGGTTGCTGGAGCGGAGAGAGATTTTCTCGCACTGGCGCAGCAGCCAGCGTGCCGGAGCGTTCCACTTGCTGTGCTCGTAGTTGGGACTGTGGTAGGTGAGCACCACGGGCAACCCCATCAGGCGCACGAGCGGCGCAAACATGCCTGGCCCGATGTTGTGGATGTGTACCACGCCGGGGCGGTGAAAGGCGATGTGCAGTACGCTCAGGAAGGTGTGCCACACGGCCTCAAAGCCCTTGATGCGGGTCGAGGGCAGGTCAATGTAATCGATGTTGGGGAAGGTTTGTGCCGATTGCTCGGTCAAATAGGCGCGACGGCGGTAAAGGCGCACATGCACATCCCGCATGTGGGTATAGAGATGATAACTGTGAGCCTCGACACCGCCCTGGATGCCAGGGAACCCGCGAGTGCCGATGACCGCTATCGTCTTCATGAGTCTTTAGTTTTTAGTCCCTAGTCCCTAGTCCCTAGCTTCTAGATTATCTAGATTATCTAGAATATCTAGATTATCTAGAATATCTAGATTTTCTAGAATTTCTAATTTCTAATTTCTAATTCCTAATTCCTAATTTAGATTAGTCCCAGCAGATGTCCTGGCCCTTGCGTATGCGCCACTTGTTCTTGAGTATCCACTTGATGGGGACCCAGGGACGGCGCACCATGTCATGGCGCTCGGTGACGATAAAGGTGCAGTTGCGCTTGCAGTTGCGCACCTTCTCCATCGCCTGTTTTGCCTTGTCGCTGGCGAGGATGTTCTCGAGGGAGTCTTCCTTGATGTTGCCCATGATCCACTCGTCGCCACTGCCGTTGCAGGGAGTGACATTGCCCCAGGGATCGATAAAGAAGAAGTCGCTGAGCGCGCCGCAGGGCGGACGGTACTCGTCGGTGTCACCGCGCAGGCGGCGGTGTATTGAGCGGTTGAAGTAGGCGCGACCGTAGTCCTTGAGGCGGTCCTTGAAGTGACGGCGCTTGCTGGTGAGCAGCGCTTTGACAAACAGCTCGTGCTGGCGCAGGGCCTCTTCGCTCTCGATTTGGTTATCATCCTTGTGGAAGTACCATGAGTTGTGCACGGCGCTGTTGCCCAGCTCCACGTCCAGTGCCACGCACAGGTCGTAGAGGTGCAGCAGGTCCATGTAGTTGTCGGGCGAGATGACGACCGAGAAGCCGATGTTCTTACACTTGGTCTTCTTCAGCTCCAGCATCGTGCGCAGGGCGTGGTCAAATCCGTCCTTGATGCCGCGCTTGGTGTCGTTGATCTTGGGCAGACCCTCAACACTCACGCGGATGAGGATATTGGGATATTTGTTGGCCAGCTCAACGATTTTCTGGGTGTTGTAACCGTTGGTGCTCAGCTCGAGAAGTCGTGATTTGGGATAGAGGATTTCAAATATCTTGTCGATATCGCGACGCAACGTGGGCTCGCCACCCGTGATATTGATGCGTAATCCCGCGGGCAGCTTCTCATAGTAGGAGGCGTCTATTTCTTCGTTCGGGTTGGTCTGGAATTTCCAGATGTTGCACATGTTGCACTGCGCATTGCACCTGAAAGTGGTAATCAGACTACCCTGAATCACATTCTTCATTGCTATCGTCAATAAGCTATTACAATATTTTAACTTGTAGCAAAGCAAAATATTGTGCAAAGGTAATAAAAAAAGTGAATGTGGCGACTAAATGCAGTAAATATCCTTGATGAGCGTGTCGAGGTGAGTAGCGGGGGAGAATCGCTTGAGGGCGTTCTGTGCGATGGCCTTGTGGTCCCAATCGCGTGTCATCGACATGGTGATGGCGTTGGCAAGGGTCTCTTTGTCAAACGGTTGGAACACGATGCCGTTGGATGCGTCGATGAGTTCGGGAATGCCTCCCATGTTGGAACCGGCGACGGGGGTGCCAGCACACAGCGACTCGACGACGCTGAGCGGGTTGTTCTCGTACCACTGCGACGGGGCGACGCTCAATCGGGCACCGGAGAGCAGGCGCGCCACGTGTTCGGCGTCGATCATGCCCAGGAACTCGATGTTGTCCTTGTCGGCATACTTGATGCGCATGGCGGGCTCGAGGGTGCCGCTGCCGGCGACCTTGAGTTTATAGGGCAGGCGTGAGGCCACGTCAAGCAGGTCCTCGATGCCTTTTTCGGGCGAGAGACGTCCCACAAAGCAGTAATAGTCCTCGCGGGGGGAATCCATCGACTGGTACTGGCGCAACTTGACTGGGTCAAGGAAATTGTTGAGCACACGCACCTTGTCGGCCTTAAAGCCGCCTTCCTTCATCTTGGTGGCCATGAACTCGCTGGGGCAGACAAACACGTCAGTGTCTTCCTCGAGCCTGGCGCGGTTCCACTTGATGGCTTCAAGCCAGGCGACGACGCTGGCGGGTAACGACCCCTTCATGCACTTGTGGGTCAGGACATTGCGTTTGGCACCGCCAAAGCATTTCTCGCACGGCTTGCCATTCCTGAGGCAGTCATATCGGGGGCACAGCAACTTGTAGTCGTGCAGCGTCCACACCACGCGGATGCCGCGGCGGTGGGCCAGGCTGGCAACGATAGGGGAGAGGTAACTGTGGATGTTGTGCAGGTGAACCACGTCGGGCTTGAAATCGTCGAGCACGGCCTCATAGCGGTCAACCACGTCGCCCATGCCCAGGGTGCGCTTGAGCGCCTGGAAACGATTGCTCATGCCACCGCGTCCAAAGTTCACCTCGCTGGCGAATTGCTCCTGATAATGGGCTGTCAGATTCTGAGGGAACTGCATGGCAAACACCTCGGCCTCCATGCCGCTTTCCCGCAGCAAGGCCTGGGTATTGAGAACAACGACACAGTCGCCGCCGCGCGGATAGTAAAACTTATTGACCAGGAGCACTTTTCTCGCCATAGGCAATCATTCTCTTGTTGTCGTTAAATCACCGACAAGAAATTTTTTTTAGAACAGTTTTTATTTTTCCAAAAGTCCCTAAGGACCTTAAAGACCCTAAAGTCCTTAAAGACCTTAAGGTCCTTATCGGTGAAATTACACGTTAAACCTGAACACGACAATGTCGCCGTCCTGCATGACATATTCCTTGCCCTCGATGTGCAGTTTACCGGCTTCCTTAACGGCGGCCTCGCTGCCATAGTGGATATAGTCCTCATACTTGATGATCTCGGCTCGGATGAAACCGCGCTCAAAGTCGGTGTGGATGACGCCGGCGCACTGCGGAGCCTTGCTGCCGCGGCGGAAGGTCCACGCCCTCACCTCCTTGGGACCGGCGGTGAGGAAGGTCTCGAGGTTCAGCAGGGCATAGGCCGACTTGATGATGCGGTTCACGCCGCTCTCCTCGAGGCCGATTTCGGCGAGGAACATCTGGCGCTCCTCATAGTCCTCGAGTTCGGCGATTTCGCTCTCGGTCTGTGCGGCGACGATGAGGATTTGTGCGTTCTCGTCCTTGACAGCCTCGCGAACGGCGTCCACATAGGCGTTGCCCGTCACGGCACTCTTGTCATCGACGTTGCAAACGTAGAGCACCGGCTTGTTGGTGAGCAGAAACAGCTCGCGGGCGATTTTCTCCTCGTCCTTGTTCACCAGCTCGACCGTGCGGGCGCTGCGTCCCTGCTCCAGGGCCTCCTTGTAGCGTTTCAGTACCTCATATTGCGCCTTGGCCTCACGGTCGCCACCGGTCTGGGCCTGCTTCTGCACCTTGCTGATGCGGCTCTCGATGGTCTCGAGGTCGCGCAGCTGCAACTCCAGGTCGATGACCTCCTTGTCGCGCACGGGGTCCACAGTGCCGTCCACATGGGTCACGTTGTCGTCGTCAAAGCAGCGCAGCACATGGATGATGGCGTCGGTTTCACGGATGTTGCCCAGGAACTTGTTGCCCAGGCCCTCGCCGCGGCTGGCGCCCTTGACCAGGCCGGCGATATCGACGATCTCGACGGTGGTGGGAACGATGCGCGCCGGATTGACCAGCTTGGCCAGCTCATTGAGGCGCTCGTCGGGCACGGTGATGACGCCCACATTGGGCTCGATGGTACAGAACGGGAAATTGGCCGACTGCGCCTTGGCATTCGACAGGCAGTTGAACAGGGTCGATTTACCCACATTGGGCAGACCCACGATTCCGCATTGTAATGACATAGTAATATCTTGTTTTGTTATTATCGGTCTGCAAAGGTACACAATTCTCCCCACATCACCAAAAACATGACAAAAAGCGGTATTCAGAGCGAAATTAGAGCAACACTTTTTTGCATTTTGAGCAATAAGCGGGTAAAAATTGCGTTATAATGGGTAAATGGACCTGACTAAGCTTAGACATATTGCATGGATAATGCTGCTGGTGATGGGGTGCGCGACGTCGCACGCCCAGGATAATGACATGATTCTGAATCGACCCTATGCCGACACCAAACGGGTTCACTTCGGCTTCTCGGTCGGCATGAATTTCCAGAATCTCGCCATTACCAACAACGGCAAGCAGATCGCCGAAGAGGGCACCGGCTTACTTGAGGAATGGTATGCCGACGTGCCCGCTCATTCGCCGGGCTTCAGTGTGAACGTGCTGGCCGATTATCGCATCGCCGAACACTTCAACCTGAGGTTGTCGCCGGGACTGTACTTCGGCAACAAAGTGGTGCGCTTCCTTAACTACCGCGGGAATCCGGGGCGTGAGGATCAGACCCACTACAAGCAGAGTCAGAACATCAAGTCCACCTATATCGTGGTGCCCGTTGACTTGAAGATGAGTGCCAAACGTTACCACAACATGCGTCCCTATTTCACTGTCGGCGCGATGTATACCGGAGACCTGGCTAAAGAGCGTAGCGAGCAATACAAGCTCAAGAACAGTGACGTGATGCTCACGGTGGGCATGGGTTGCGACTTCTACATGCCGTTCTTCAAACTGTGTCCCGAGGTGAAGTTCTGTTTCGGATTGAACAACCTGTTGGTCCGCAACCGTCCAGACCTGGAGGATGATGTTTACACGCGGCGATTCACCGAGAGTGTGAACAAGATCAAGAACGACATGGTGGTGGTGACCTTCTATTTTGAATGACAACAATGTAATGACGATAAAGTCACTTCACATAAAACGCCTGCTTGCCGCGATGACAATGACTGTCGTCGTGGCGATTGGTGCGTTGGCCCAGGTCGATGCCGCTTTGTCACACTTCTGGTTAGGTCGAGGCTATTACAATCCTGCTGCTGCGGGAGAGCTTAGCGCGATTCACCTGAATCTGGGCAGCCGCATGCAGTGGGTGGACTTTAAGCGTGCTCCCATGAACTTCTTCATCACCGCCGACATGCCCTACAAGCTGTTGGGACAACGGTTGGGTGTGGGCGTGAGGGCCGAGTATGAGCGCATGGGTCTGTACTCCAACACGCGTATCGGTGGCCAGATAGCTTACAAGAAACGCTTGGGACGTAACATGATGGTCAGCGTCGGTGTGCAGCCGGGCGTCTTCTCCCAGACCTTCCGCGGCCATGAACGCATCATCGTCGAAGAAGCCGAGAGTGACCCTGCCATCCCCGAGCAGGACGTGTCGGGAACGGCATTTGACGCCAACGTCGGCGTCTTCTTCTCCCATCCCAAGTTGTGGGCGGGCTTATCGGTGACTCATGTGACATCGCCGAGAATCGAGATGAAAATTTCGCGTGAGTCTGAAAACGATTACTATGAATTTAAGGTGAGCCGCGGATACAATTTCATGGCCGGTGGCAATATTCCTATTAATAATACGTTATTTGAAATACAGCCCTCGGCGATGTTCTATGCCACACAAAAGTTCTGGACGGCTCAGGTGGCGACCATGATTCGCTACAACAGGACGCTCAACATCGGTGCTGGCTATCGCTGGAAGGATGCCGTGACCGCCTTCATCGGGATAAACCTGAAGGATGCTTACATCGGCTATGCCTATGACTACCCGTTGTCGCCCATCAACAAGGCGACTTTCGGCAGCCACGAGGTCTTTGTCACCTATAACGTGAAACTCGATAACCGCGAGAAAAACAAGAACAAACAAAAAAGCGTACGCTTAATGTAATAATATGAAGAAACTATTTTTGATATTGTTGGTCGCTGTGGCGACCGTGTCATGCGGATCAATGCGCAAGGGCGGAACCGGCGGCGGTGAGGTAACCGGCGTCGGCGGAACCGTGTTTAACGAGACCACGCCCTACGGCATGGTGCTTGTTGAAGTCGGCTCGATGCGCGAGGGTCCCAACGAGCGTGACTCGGTGTGGGGCATTGACTCCACGGCACACGGCATCTCGGTTGACGCCTTCTGGATGGACGAGATGGAGGTGAGCAACTCTAAGTATAAGCAGTTTGTCTATTGGGTGCGTGACTCGATCATCCGCGAGCGCCTTGCCGACCCGGCATACGGCGGCAACGAGGAGTTCAAGATCGAGGAGGACAAGGACGGCAACCCCGTGACTCCGCATCTCGACTGGAGCAAGTCCATCCCCTGGAAGAATCCCAGCGAGGACGAGGAGCGTGCCATCAACAGCGTGTACCGCATCAATCCCATCACCGGTGTGAAGGAGCTTGATGCCGCCCAGATGAACTATCGCTATGAGGTCTATAACCTGACCGAAGCCGCCAAGCGCCGTCACCGCTTCGACCCGACGCGCCGCGACTATAACACCGACCACGAGGTGGACATGACGGCTCCCACCATCAGCAAGGACACTGCCTTTGTCGATGATGACGGCCGCATCATCCGTCAGACCATCACCCGCCCGTTGCAGAGCGACTTTGACTTCCTGAACACTTATATCGTCAACATTTACCCCGACACCACGTGCTGGGTGAACGACTTTGAGAACGCCTATCAGGAACCCTATGTGCGCATGTACTTCGCCAACGGCAACTACAACAACTATCCCGTTGTCGGCGTGAGCTGGGAGCAGGCCAACGCCTTCTGCCACTGGCGCACCGAGTTCCTCAAGAAGTCATTGGGCAACCAGGGCATCTATGTCGAGCCTTTCCGCTTGCCCACCGAGGCCGAGTGGGAGTTCGCCGCGCGTGCCGGCAAGAACAAGAACAAGTATCCCTGGGAGGGTGACCTCCCCCTGACGGTGGATGAGGGCTGCTTCTATGCCAACTTCAAGCCCGATGAGGGCAACTACGTCAAGGACGGCTACATCATCTCGTCGCCCGTGGGTACCTATGAGCCTAACGACTACGGCCTGTATGACATGGCAGGTAACGTGAGCGAGTGGACCTCCACCGCCTATACCGAGAGCATCGACCGCATGACCGACGACATCAACCCCGAGTACCGCTACTATGTGGCTCAGGAGGATCCCTACAAGATGTCCCGCAAGATCGTGCGTGGCGGCTCGTGGAAGGATGTGGTACACAACCTGCGCTCCGACCTGCGCATGTGGGAATACCAGAACGAGCAGAGGAGTTACATAGGATTCCGTTGCGTGCGCTCCAAGGTGGGCCTCGTCAAGGGCCGCCGCAAGAACTGCTGCAAAGACTAATTCATACCTTATTATATTAAACTGTCAACAATCGTCCAACTCAATTTCAAGCCAAAATGGGTAAAATCAAGAGATATAAAAAGAAAGCAGGTCGTTTCCTGAAGAGTGACAGCGGCCAGCGTTTTTTCAACTTTGCCTACAGTATCGGTGCCGCAGTCGTTATCCTGGGTGCCCTGTTTAAGATTCTGCACATGCCGGCCGGCAATGCCCTGCTGAGTATCGGTATGGGTACCGAGGTGCTCATGTTCGTGCTCACGGCATTTGACAAACCCGAGAAGGAGTACCACTGGGAAGAGGTGTTCCCGGTACTCGCCAGCCAGAATCCCGATGACCGTCCCGACTTCAGTGCTGGCGGCGGTATCATCATCGGTGGTGCAGGCACCAGCGAGGGCGCCTCTGAAGGCGGTGGTGAGATCAACGTCACCGTCAGCGAGGCCAAGAGTGCCGTCGGGCTGCCACAAGGCGTGAACCTGAGCGAGGAGGACACCCTGTCGTTGAGCGAGAGCATCGCCAAGATGGCCGCTGCCAGCGACCAGCTCTCGCGCATGGCCGAGCTCACCGACGCCACCCAGCAGTACCTGAGCCAGATGGCCGCCATCAGCGAGCAGATGCAGAAACTCGAGGCCACTACAACCGCGCTCAACGAGGTGAGCCAGACCCTGCTGGGCAGCTACAAGGCCATCACCGACAACAGCCAGAGCATCTCGGACAGCTCTACGGGCTATGTGGACCAGATGCAGGCCCTCAACCACAACATCAGTGGCCTGAACACCATCTACGAGATCCAGCTCAAGAGCATCTCCTCGCAGCTCGAGAACATCGACCGTGTGAACCGCGGCTTGAAGGACATCCGCGACATGTACGAGAAGAGCGCCGCCGAGAGTGCCCACTACTGTGACGAGACCGAGAAGATGGCACGCTACATGAAGCAGCTGAACAGCGTCTACGAGAAGATGGTCAAGGCCATGACCGTGAACATGTACCGTCCCATGCCCGGCATGCCCGGCATCGAACCCGACAACAACGACAATGACGCATAACAGCGCCCGCCGTATCTAAATCATTATTGACATCAATCCTATTTTAACCGATAGAGAGAAACAATAGATGGCAACGTCAAAAAATAAGAGCGTCAACCGCATGTCGCCGCGAGAGAAGATGATTAACCTCATGTATATCGTCTTGACGGCTATGCTTGCCCTGAACGTGTCGAGCGATGTGCTCAACGGTTTCAGTCAGGTGCAGGACGGCTTGACTCGCTCCAACCGCACCATCATGGCGCGTAACCAGGCCCTCTATGCCCAGCTCCAGGCCTTCAACGAGAAGAACCCCGAGAAAGGCAAGGTGTGGCTTGACAAGGCTACCAATGTGGTGGGTGAAACCGATAAACTTTACAACTACATAGACTCGCTCAAGCTCTTGATCGTCAAGACTGCCGACGGTGAGGATGGCGATGTGAACAACATACGCAGCCGCGACAACACCGAGGCCGCAAGCATCGTCATGCTGCCTCCCAAAGAGACGGGACGCCCCGGCAACGGTAAGATCCTGAGGGAACGCATCGACCAGTACCGTCAGTTTGTGACTTCCTTCCTCGATGATCCCGAGAAACGTAAGAACCTGGAGGCTGCCCTCTCGACAGTGCCTCCCAAGGCCCGTGGCGAGGAAATGAGTAAGAAGAACTGGGAAGAGACCATGTTTGATAACATGCCCTGTATCGCCGCCGTGACGCTGTTGACCAAGCTGCAGAACGACGTGCGCTATGCCGAGGGCGAGGTCCTCAACCAGATGCTGACCAACGTCGACTTGGGCGACCTGCGTGTGAACCTGGTCAACGCCTTTGTGGTGCCCGACTCCCGCATCGTCATGCGCGGTACCCGCTATAAGGCTCAGATCGTGCTTGCCGCTATCGACACCACCCAGCGCCCCATCGTCTATATCAACGGACACCAGTTGTCCAACAATACCGGCATCTATGAGGTGGGTACCGCCAAGGCCGGCACCTATGACTACTCGGGCTGGATCGAGGTCCTCGGGCGTGATGGCTCGGTGACCAAGCGCGACTTCAAGTCGAGCTACACCGTCATCGACCCGTTGGCCACCATCAGCGCCACGATGATGAATGTGCTCTATGCCGGTATCAACAACCCCATCAGCATCGCCGTGCCCGGTGTGCCCCAGGGCAGCATCAGCGCCACGATGACCAACGGCTCGCTCACCAAGAGCGGTGATGGCTGGATCGCACATCCCTCCAAGGTGGGTGCCGAGTGCGTCATCACCGTCACTGCCGAGATGGACGGACAGCGCACCAATGTGGGCAGCACCACCTTCAGGGTGCGTAAGTTGCCCGACCCGACGCCCTTCATCACCTATAAGGACGCCAACGGCCAGACACTGCGTTACAAGGGTGGTAAACCCTTTGCCAAGGCTCAGCTCTTGGCCGCCAGCGGACTGGATGCCGCCATCGATGACGAGATCCTGAATATCGACTTCAAGGTCGTGTCGTTTGAGTGCGTGTTTGTTGACGCTATGGGTGACTATCACCCTGAACAGAGCAACGGCTCGCAGTTCTCCGAGCGCCAGAAGGAGCGCATCCGTCGCCTGCAGCACGGCAAGCGATTCTTCATCAGGGGCGTCAAGGCAACAGGTCCCGACGGCATCACCCGTGAGATTTCGCCCATCGAGGTTATCATCAACTAACAAGTAAACAACACAACATCAATAACGAGAATATGAAAAGTCTTAGATTGATCATCGCACTGCTGCTCCTGGGTCTCGCATTGGGCTCCAACGCCCAGGTGACCCGTCGCACGGGTGGCGACGCCCGCAAGAAGGACAAGAGTGAAGGTCCCACCATCACCGACAGGCAACAGTCATTCTTTGAGGTTAAGGAACCCAGCGATGCCGACCTGCAATGGATGAAGGTCATCTATCGCGAGGTGGACCTGATGAAAGGCAAGAATGCGGCTCTGTACTATCCCGAGATGCCCAACGAGGATGGCGAGAACCTGTACTTCATCATCATGCGCCTGCTGGCCAGGAACCAGATTTCGGCCTACGATTATCAGGACGAGATCTTCAACGAGGACCACAAGATCGATGTCGGCGAGATGTTTGACAACTACAGCATCTACTATACCGAGGCCAAGGGTAGTACCGACAAGAACAAGATTTACGAGTTTGAGCCTGCCGACATCCGCGCCAACCAGTGCTTGAGCTACTACATCATCGAGAAGTGGGAGTTTGACACCCGCAGCAACCAGATGAAAGCCCGCGTCGAGGCCCTCTGCCCCGTCTTGCACCAGGAAGATGACTGGAGCGGCGAGACCGGCCGTTATCCCATGTTCTGGGTAAAACTCAACGACATCCGCCCCTATCTGGCACAGCAGTATGTGTTCACCGACGATGACAACAACCTGCCGCGTTACAGCATTGATGACTTCTTCAAGCTGAACATGTACACCGGCGAAATCATCAAGACCAAGAACCTGCGCAACCAGGGTCTCAAGCAGATGTATCCCGACAACCCCGAGGCCTACAAGCATGCCCAGGACAGCATCGAGCAGCGCCTGCGCCGCTTCAACCAGGACCTCTGGGTACCGCCGTTGGAGGTACTGCAGGCTCGTGCCGAAGCCGAGGAACAAGCCCAAGCCGAAGCCGAGGCTGAACTCGAGGAAGGCGAAGAAGGTGCCGAGGTGACCGAAGATCAGGCCGAGGGCGAGAAGGTGACCCGCAGCACCAAGCGCGGCTCCAAGTCCTCCAAGAAGTCAAGCTCCAAGTCCTCCAAATCTTCTAAAACCAAAGCCAAAGAGAAGAAGACCAAGGTAAAGGAGCGCAAGCCCAAGACGAGCACCCAGTCGGTTAATACCGGCGTCCGCTCAGTGCGCAACCGCAAGAAATAACCAGCCACAGCAAGCAAACAGGCTCCCGGGGACCGACAGCACACGTCGGCCCCCGGCCGCTTTCTCACACCTTTAGATATCAATGAGTTAGCCATCTGAGACTTGTAGAGACGCAAAATTTTGCGTCTCTACAGACTAAAAGCATTGAACATAAACCCGTTGGCGGAATTACTTGAACAAGTTGAGATTCCGCGATAATGCTCAATATAAAGGCAAAATGCCCAAAGGACGGTCATCCCGACAGCCCGCGTGTAGACAGGAATGGGCGAGGTAGACGCCCGGAGGGCGGCCATCCGGTAGCCCGTGTGTAGTCAGGAATGGGCGAGGTAAGGGCCCGAAGGACGGCCATCCGGGTAGCCCGCGTGTAGTCAGGAATGGTTGAGGTAGACGCCCGGAGGGCGGCCATTTGAGTAACCCGTGGTAATGCTGGCGAACGAGCGTAGCGAGAGAGTCAGCATCACCACGGGTAGTGTCGTACATGTAAACGTCGCCGGAGGCGACCCCAATTCGCTCGGCGGATAACCGCTGAGGACACGAGGCTGACGACGATCTTATCGTTGTCTTCAACTACACCGGCCTCCACCTTTTATTGTGCTAATTCAAGGTTTTGGGGTCGCCTTCAGCGACGAGTCAGATGGCTTGCTCACCGGTGGTGCCTGCTGCTGCACTCGCTTCGCTCGTTCCGCAGGTAGGTACCACCGGTTACTCAGAGGCCACCCTCCGGGTGCCACTCCCATGACCTCTTATCACCGCTTCCACCCAAATGGCACGCTTCGGGTGAGAATTGGCAGCGTTAAAAACGATGTCGCTTTGATTCCGCCAACGGGTAACATAAGTACATTATTTTCGTTGAACACATGTTAATTAGTTAATTGACCTAATTCGTGGTTTTGGATGGAACGAACGGCCACGCCAAGGCGAGGCCCTACTTGATTTGGCCTCTATAGCATCGCTGCATTTTTGGCACCAATGAAAAAAATATCGGGATTTTCTTTGTCAGTTGCCTAAAGTTTATGTAACTTTGCGGCGCAAAAAATCGAAAGGAGGTTGTTGAATCCGACCTAAAAGATTGATAATCAGCACATATAACCCGATATGACATCGCCTGGCACGTGGCTCGCCGGCGATGTGTAATCCAATGTAGGGCCACAATCCATCAAGGAAATTCAATTATTAACAAACTATACAACATTAAAAACTAAAACAAACTCATTATGATTATTGTTCCCGTGAAGGAAGGCGACAACATCGAGCGCTCCCTTAAGAAATTCAAGCGTAAAACCGAAAAGACCGGTGTCATCAAAGAATTGCGCAAGCGTCAGGCTTTTGAGAAGCCCTCTATCTCTAACCGCAAGAAGATGATGAAGGCCGTCTATGTGCAGCAGCTCCGCAATCGCGAGGAGTAATTAGCGCTTTTTCGGACACAATAATATGGCAGGAACCGTAAAAATAACGGTTTCTGTCATTTTTTTGGCCTAAAATTTGCATTTGATAAAAATAGTTGCTAACTTTAGCACCGCAAAGCAGCCCTTTTTGCGACTCTCCATGCGAGGGGCTGTTGATGTCACACAGATAGTATGCCTATGAACCCAACAGTTGGACGATTCCTGCAATACCTGCGCAACGAGCGCAACTTGTCCTGGAGGACGGTAGACCTTTACCGTCGTGATCTGGAACAGTGGGAGGCGTTCATGGCTGTTGGCGGGCATGATGCCGACTTGGCGTCGGTCACGGCAGGCGACATACGCTCGTGGCTCATCGAGCGCTCGGCTCACGGCGACGTTCCGGGAACACTCAGGCACAAGGTGCAGGCCATCAGGGCCCTCTACCGTTACCTGTTGCGTCGCGGCGAGGTGAGCACCAATCCTGCCGCTGCTGTCGAGTTGGCTAAATTGCCCAAACCCCTGCCTAAATTCGTGCGCGAGTCGACTGTCGATACCGTGCTTGATGCCGAGATCGATGAGAACGATGCCGTGCAGGTGCGTGACAGGCTCATCGTGATGCTGTTCTACGAGACAGGCATCCGCCTGAGCGAGCTCATCGGCCTGCAGGACGCCGCCGTCGATACCGCCAAGGGCGAGCTGCGTGTCCGCGGCAAGCGTGACAAGGACCGCATCATCCCCTTCGGGACCGAGCTGGGTACCGCCATTGACCATTACCGCAGCCTGCGGCCGTCTCTCTCGCCGCTGTGCGGCAACCTGCTGGTGACGCCGCGCGGCAAGCCGCTGTATCCGTCGCTGGTCTATCATGTCGTCCATGACTCGATGGCCCAGGCCGGAGCGAGCGGGAAGCTGAGCCCTCACGTGCTGCGACACACGTTTGCCAGCGTGATGCTCAATAACGGCGCCGAGCTCAACAGCGTCAAGGAACTCCTCGGGCACGAGAGCCTGGCGGCAACACAGGTCTATACACATGTGACACTGCGTGAATTACAACATAATTATGAACTCGCCCATCCCCGGGCACTTAAAAAAGGAGGTTAATATGGAAATCAAGATCAATGCCATCCACTTCGAAGCAACCGAGAAATTGAATGATTTCATCAACAAGAAAGTTGAGAAATTGGGTAAGTATAACGAGGAAATCAGCAACGCTGAGGTGATCCTCAAGGTCGTGAAGCCCGAGACTGCCATGAACAAGGAGGCATCTGTGAGGCTGAACGTGCCCCGCAGCGAGGATTTGTTCGCCAGCAAGGTGGCCGATACCTTCGAGGAAGCCATCGACAACTGCGCCGACGCCCTGAAGCGCCAGCTCGAGAAAGGCCGCAAGGACAGATAACACACGTCCCCTCACATAATTAAAAAAGACATCACGCTCCCTGCCCGCACAACGCTGCCGGCAGGGAGCGCGCACGTGAATAGGTTAGTTTTGCAGCCCTCTCGGCAGCTAGGCCGATTCAAACTACGTCATGTGAAGTTTTGCAACGCCGCCTGTCCACAGCAGTTATCCGCACGCCCGATTCGTGGCCTTGAATTATGCTGGCGCCAACCTTGTTTACGGGCCGTTTATTATATTATTAATGTGTCAAGCGGTGGAGTCGGCGGGATAGGGGAGAGAAAGGGCAAGAAAATCTCACTTTTAATTGTTGTGCTTAAGTTGCTGACAGGTAGGATGTTGCCGATTGTGTCCAAAGAATGATGATATTTTTTTTGAAAAAAAAGTGAGAAAAAGTTTGCCAGTTTAAAAAAAGGCAGTACCTTTGCATCCGCAAACGAGATCACCCCGTATCTCCAAGCGCAACGTTAGATGCCTCTTTAGCTCAGTTGGCCAGAGCACGTGATTTGTAATCTCGGGGTCGTTGGTTCGAATCCGACAAGAGGCTCAAGAACATAACACAATGGGTAGATTCCAGAGTGGCCAAATGGGGCAGACTGTAAATCTGCTGCGTCATCGCTTCGGTGGTTCGAATCCATCTCTACCCACAAAAGAAATTGCCTATGTAGCTCAGGGGTAGAGCACTTCCTTGGTAAGGAAGAGGTCGCGGGTTCAAATCCCGCCATCGGCTCAACAAGTAGAACGCTTCGCCTCTCACTGATTGCGGGTTAAGTTATCAATAGGGGGTGGAGTGATTTACGCAATAAGGTAGAGTAAATATTATCATTCAATTTTCAATAACAACTATTCATTATGGCAAAAGAGCATTTTGAAAGAACTAAACCGCATGTTAACATCGGTACTATTGGTCACGTTGACCACGGTAAAACTACCCTGACCGCTGCCATCACCACCGTGCTTGCTAAGGACGGTGACATCGCCGGCGATAGCGTTCGTTCGTTTGACTCGATCGACAACGCCCCCGAGGAGAAGGAGCGCGGTATTACTATCAACACCGCTCACGTTGAGTATGAAACCAAGAATCGTCACTATGCTCACGTTGACTGCCCGGGCCACGCTGACTATGTAAAGAACATGGTTACTGGTGCCGCTCAGATGGACGGTGCTATCGTAGTTGTTGCTGCTACCGACGGTGTGATGCCGCAGACCCGCGAGCACATCCTGCTCGCCCGTCAGGTGAACGTTCCCCGTCTGGTTATCTTCCTGAACAAGTGTGACTCTCCCGACGTTGACGAGGAGATGATCGAGCTCGTTGAGATGGACGTTCGTGACCTGTTGAGCGAGTATGAGTTCGACGGTGAGAACACCCCCATCATCAAGGGTTCGGCACTGGGTGCCCTCCAGGGTGACCCCAAGTGGGAAGACACTGTTCGCGAGCTGATGAATGCAGTTGACGAGTGGATCCCCCTGCCCCCGCGCGATCGTGACAAGCCCTTCCTGATGCCCATCGAGGACGTCTTCTCAATCACTGGCCGTGGCACCGTTGCTACCGGTCGTATCGAGACTGGTGTCGTTAAGGTGAGCGACGAGGTTCAGATCATGGGTCTGGGTGCCGAGATGAAGTCGGTAGTTACCGGCGTTGAGATGTTCCGCAAGATCCTCGATGAGGGTGAGGCTGGTGACAACGTTGGTCTGCTGCTCCGCGGTATTGACTATAAGACTATCAAGCGTGGTATGGTTATCTGCCACCCGGGCGTTATCAAACCCCACGACCACTTCAAGGCTTCGATCTACGTCCTGAAGAAGGAAGAGGGCGGCCGCCACACCCCGTTCCACAACCACTATCGTCCCCAGTTCTACATCCGCACCCTGGATGTAACCGGTGAGATCATGCTCCCCGCTGGTGTCGAGATGGTAATGCCTGGTGACAACGTCGAGATCGACGTCAAGGTCGTCAACAACGCCGAGTCGCCCACGGCGACGAGGCAAGGCAAAGAAAGGTCTGGCTGCATTGCCAGTCAGACCTTTTAAAATACGGGAATAGCTCAGTTGGTAGAGCGACGGTCTCCAAAACCGTAGGTCGTGAGTTCGAGCCTTACTTCCCGTGCAAAAAGAAAAGAAGAATAAACAAATGAAGAAGTTTTTTAATAACCGGCTTAACGATATCAAGGAATCTTATAACGAGCTCGTTCATAAGGTTTCTTGGCCCACTAAGAGTGAACTGGCCAATAGTACCATTGTCGTGATGGTTGCTTCCATCATCGCGTCGCTGGTCATCTGGATTATCGACTGGTGCATCAATGTTGTGATGCATTACGTCTACAACGCCGCTGCCTGATAGGCACTGACGCCACAGCGCACCCTTGCGTGCGGATGTTTCAAGCTACTACACATTTTTAACCAAACTGTCACAGCACAAGTCACAACTATGTCTCAAGGTAAACATCAATGGTATATCTTGCGCACTATCTCTGGCAAGGAGATGAAGGTCAAGGAGATGATCGAGGGTTACAGGAAGAACAATCCTGTCTATGCCGAGAACATCTCTCAGATTCTCGTCCCCACCGAAAAGGTGTACACGACGCGTGCCGGGAAGAAGGTCCTCAAGGAGAAGGTCATGTTCTCGGGCTACGTGTTCGTCAAGCTGGAGCTGACGGCCGACATAGAGGTGACCCTGCAGGACACCACCAACGTGGTGAACTTCGTGCGCAGCCGTGAGGGTGAGCGCCGTCCCGAGCCCGTGCCCGAGCAGCAGATTCTGACGATGCTCGGACAAGCCGAGGTCCGCGAGATGGAGGCTGCCGACGCCGTGAGCGACTATGTCGTTGGCGAGTCGGTGAAGGTCAACTTTGGCCCCTTCAGCGGCTTCATCGGTGAGATTAAGGAGATCAACCGCGAGAAGCGCGAGCTGACGGTGATGGTGAAGGTGTTTGGCCGCGAAACGCCGCTCAAGTTGGATAATTCGCAAGTCGAACGCGAGTAATGCCCGGTCGATGTTACGCAATCGTGGCATGCTTGCACTGTTTTTTAACAACAAATAATTTAGAATTTGTACAATGGCTAAAGAAATTGCTGGACAGATCAAATTGCAGATTAAGGGTGGGGCAGCAAACCCCTCTCCTCCCGTAGGTCCCGCTCTGGGTTCTAAGGGTATCAACATCATGGATTTTTGCAAGCAATTCAACGCCCGCACCCAGGCTAAGGCTGGCAAGGTGTTGGTAGTGATCTCTTACTACGCCGACAAGAGTTTTGACTTCGTTGTCAAGACTTCTCCCGTGCCCGTACAGCTGCTCGAGGCCGCTAAGGTCAAGGGTGGTTCCGGTGAGCCCAACCGCAAGAAGGTGGCATCGGTGACTTGGGATCAGGTGAAGGAAATTGCCGAAGACAAAATGCCTGATTTGAACTGTTTTACATTAGCCTCGGCTATGCGTATGGTGGCCGGAACAGCAAGAGCTGCAGCATTGGTTAAGGAAATCACTTTCACCAAGTTTGACGCTTCTGCAGATATAGACGTACGTCTTGGTGTGGATCCGCGTAAGGCCAACCAGATGGTCCGTGGCGTTGTATCGCTGCCTCATGGCACTGGCAAGCAGGTTCGTGTCCTGGTTCTGTGTGGACCGGAGGCCGAGGCTGCCGCTAAGGAAGCCGGAGCAGACTATGTCGGTCTTGACGAGTATATTGATAAGATCAAGGGCGGTTGGACCGATATTGATGTGATTATCACTCAGCCCCAAATCATGGGAAAGGTGGGTCCTCTGGGACGCGTGCTGGGTCCTCGTGGCCTCATGCCCAACCCCAAGAGCGGCACCGTTACTCCTGACGTGGCAAAGGCTGTGAAAGAAGTGAAACAAGGTAAGATCGACTTCAAGGTCGATAAGGGTGGTATTGTACACACCTCGATTGGTAAGGTATCGTTCAGCCCCGAGCAGATCCGCGACAACGCTGCCGCGTTCATCAACACGCTCATCAAGCTGAAACCCGCTGCTGCCAAGGGCACGTACATCAAGAGCATTTATCTTTCAAGCACCATGAGCAAGGGTATCAAGGTTGATCCCAAGTCGATTGAGGCTTAAACATTTTAACGATTGACAACAAAATGAAGAAGGAAGATAAAACCTTAATGATCGACAAGATCAAAGAGACTCTTGACAAGTACAGTGTAGTATATCTGGCTAACACCACATCGTTGAACGCCGAGAAGACCGTGGACTTGCGCCGCGCTGCCTTCAAGGCCGGTATCAAGATGATGGTTGTCAAGAACACCCTGTTGAAGAAGGCCATGGATGCTTGTGACATCGACTACAGTGGCCTCTATGACTCCCTGGCTGGTCCGACGACCCTGTTGCTGAGCGACACGGGTAACGCGCCTGCTAAACTCATCAAGGAATTCCGCGGTAAGAAGGAGACCATCCCCGCATTCAAGGCTGCTTATGTTGAGGAGACCGTCTATGTTGGCGAGCAGAACCTCGACGCTCTCGTGGCCATCAAGAGCAAGAACGAGCTCATCGCCGATGTTGTGGCTCTGCTGCAATCGCCGGCCAAGAACGTTATCAGCGCTCTGCAGTCGGGTGGCAATAAGCTCCACGGAGTCCTGGAAACCTTATCCAAGAAAGAAAATTAAAAAAACAACAAAACAACAAACAATTTTAAATCCATACTATTATGGCAGATTTGAAAGCTTTTGCAGAACAGTTAGTGAACCTTACCGTAAAGGAAGTTAACGAACTCGCTCAGATTTTGAAAGACGAATATGGCATCGAGCCCGCCGCTGCAGCTGTTGCTGTTGCCGCTGGTCCCGCTGCTGGTGCAGCCGCTGAGGCCGAGGAGAAGACCTCGTTTGACGTTGTCCTCAAGGCCGCTGGTGCTCAGAAGCTCCAGGTGATCAAG
>CACYSG010000053.1 GCA_902776955.1 uncultured Bacteroidales bacterium
GTCAAGCAGTGTAATGCCGATATGGACTTCTTGGACGCCTATGCCCAGGAGCATGGCCTGCTGCTGGCATTCACCGAGTGCGGCTACAAGAATTCGCCCGATGCAACTTGGTGGAGCCGCGTGCTGCTGCCCATCATGGAGAAACACCATCCCTGCTATTTCCTGCCGTGGCGCAACTTCAAGCGTGAGCACTTTGGCGCAGCGCCTGGCATTGCGACAGCCGATGATTTCAAGCAAATGGCAAAGGGAAAGAAAATCCTCTTTGTCAAGGACATCAAGAAGGTGAAGTAGTTTAAGAGTTAAGAGTTAATAGTTAAGAGATAAGAGATAAGAGATAAGAGATAAGAGTTAAGAGTTAAGAGTTAAGAGTTAAGAGTTAATAGTTAATAGTTAATAGTTAAGAGTTAAGAGTTAAGAGTTAAGAGTTAAGAGTTAAGAGTTAATAGTTAATAGTTAATAGTTAAGAGATAAGAGATAAGAGATATTCTATAACAAAGAAAGCCGCAGGATTGTTTGCCGGCTTTCTTTTAACTGTTGCTAGTTATTAGGGTGTCCGGTAAAATGCGGGAAATGTAGGCCGAAGGTCTGCACAAGGCCAGTAGGCCTTGAATTGTAATAACACCATGGCGCGAGGGCCGTAGGTCCTCGTGGCTTGGTGAAAGAGACGCTATCCTAAGCGGGCCCCGCCGGGGGCCACTAAGGCTGGCTGTGAGTGGCCCTCTACGAGGCCCGTTCCATTATGCACCTGTTCCTCAGGCCACACTGACCTTCGGCCAGTGCGCCCTGAGGTTAATTCAAGTCAAGGCCGTCGGCCTTGTTGAGGTCTCCGACCTCACCTGTTCTCGGACACCATAATTCAAGACTTTTGCAACAGCCTCTCCAGTACCCATAACCGTCAAGGGGGTCGCCTCCGGCGACATTCTTAGGTACGTCCTTACCCGTGGTGATGCTGGCTCTCTCGCTCCGCTCGATTGCCAGCATTACCACGGGTTACTTAAAGGCTCGCCCGTTGGGCGAGAACGGCCCTAAAGCTAGCACAAGAATTGTTGAGGTCTGATGCTGGCTCTCTCGCTCCGCTCGATTGCCAGCATTACCACGGGTTACTTAGAGGCTCGCCCGTTGGGCGAAAACGGCCCTAAAGCTAGCACAAGAATTGTTGAGGTCTGATGCTGGCTTTCTCGCTCCGTTCGTTTGCCGGCATTACCACGGGTTACTTAGAGGCTCGCCCGTTGGGCGAGAACGGCCCTAAAGCTAGCACAAGAATTGTTGAGGTCTGATGCTGGCTCTCTCGCTCCGCTCGATTGCCGGCATTACGACGGGTTACTCAGAGGCTCGCACGTTGGGCGAGAGCGGCCCTAAAGCTAGCACAAGAATTGTTGAGGTCGATAGTTAAATGTCAATCAATGAATTAGAACCATCAAATAGACTTTTCCCCGGACAGCTAATATAAGAAAATCCCTCACACCCGCGATGGGCATGAGGGATGCAGGTTGGGTTGTTGATGAAGTATTATTTGCTGGTGCTAGACAGCAGGTTGTTGATCAGGGCCGTCAGGTCGCTGATGTTCACAATGCCGTCCTCGTTGATGTCGGCTGTGGACGGAGGAGTGCTGACCGAGAGCAGCAGATTGGTCAATGCCGTCACATCGCTGATGTTGACGTTGCCGTCGCCGTTCACGTCGCCATGCTGGCCCGCAGACTTCGCGGTGAAGTAGCCCGGGTTGCTGGGTCCGCCGTCGATGCGGGCATATTCGGCATCGGTGTGGTTCTGGTCGAAGGTCGTGCCCTTGCCGCCCACCAGGTTGGTGCAGTCGGCGAACATGGCGTAGGAATAGTTATTGGCAG
This sequence comes from uncultured Bacteroidales bacterium, assembly GCA_902776955.1. Taxonomy (GTDB): domain Bacteria; phylum Bacteroidota; class Bacteroidia; order Bacteroidales; family Muribaculaceae; genus Sodaliphilus. The sequence continues at coordinate 1,845 of CACYSG010000053.1, forward strand.
GCAAGCTCCAGCCGTTATCGGCATAGATGGTGGTCAAGGCATAACAGCCCTCGAACATATTACTCGTTCTAGTCACCCTTGCATTGGTAAAGCCGCTCAAGTCAACGCTCGTCAACCCCATGCAGTACAGGAACATACATTCCATTGTTGTCACGTTGTCGGTGTTGAAGTTGCTCAGGTCAAGGCTGGTCAAAGCGCGGCATTCGGCGAACATGAAGTACATGCTTGTCACGTTGGACGTGTTGAAGTGGCTCAAGTCAACGTTTGTCAAACTGCGGCAACCAGAGAACATTTTGGACATGTCGGTCACACTATCGGTGTTCAGGTATTCCAAGCCAGTGATTGACCGAACGTTGGACATGCCCTCGAACCATTGACTGGTCGTTGTGGGACGAACATCGGCAAATGACGGGTCAAACACCACCTGAGTGATGAAATAGGAGGTCTCATGCCACTCCATTCCTTCACTGCCCAAGTTCAAGCCGTAGGTAGTGCCCGAGCGACTGCTGCGCTGGTTGTCGTAGTAGAACGTCAGCGTCGTGTTGTCCTCGGTGTAGACCGCATAGGCCTCGGAGGCAGCAATCGCCTCGGTGAAGTAGCCCGGGTTTGCGGTGCCGCCGTCAATGTGGGCGTAGGTCGCATCATTATGGGTCCCATCGTAGGTCGTGCCCTGGCCACCCACCAGGCTCTCGCAGTCGAAGAACATGTTGGAGGAAGCAGTTACTGCAGCCGTACTCCATCCGCTGCCGACGTAGATGGTGGATAGATTGCTGCATTGAGAGAACATGTAGCTCATGTCGGTCACCTTGGCCGTGTTGAAGTAGCTCAAGTCAAGGCTTGTCAATGCAAAGCATTGATAGAACATGTAGCTCATGTCGGTCACCTCTGACGTATTGAGGTATTCCTTGCCTGAAATGGAATGGAGGTTTTCCATTAGGGCTAACCAACAATAGGTTGTTGTGGGACGGGCTTCGGCAAACGAAGAGTCGAACACTACACGAGTGACTGGTGATGAATTAAATTCTTCGTTTAAGTCAAGCCAACCTGGAAAAATGTTCTTCTTATTCGGGATGACATATTTCATGCCAGGTCGGAAATACTGCTGTGTATCGTAGTAGAACGTCAATGTCGCATCGTCAGGGGTATATACCGTGTAAGGCTCCAAGACGGCAGTCAGGTAGCCCGGATCGGTTGTTCCGCCGTCAATGTGGGCATAGGTTTTGTCGGTGTGACTGGAACTGTAAGTCGTGCCCTGGCCACCCACCAGTTTGGTAGACCCTGAGAACATACTGGTAGAGTTGGTGACCTTGTCGGTGTTCCAGTTGACGCCTACATAAATCGTGGTCAGGTTGGTACAGTTACTGAACATGTTATCCATGAACCGCACTTTGGCAGTGTTGAAGTTGCTCAAGTCCAAGCTTGTCAAAGCACGGCAGCCATAGAACATGTAGCCCATGACTGTCACTTCATCGGTGTTGAAACTGCTCAAGTCAAGACTTGTCAAGGCACGGCAATTACTGAACATAGTGACCATGTCACCCACTGAAGCGGTTTTGAAGTGGCTGACGTCAACGTTCGTCAACTTTTCGCAGTAAGCGAACATTGATCTCATGGTTACCACTAAATCGGTGTGGAGGTAATTCATGCCCGTGATGGACACGAGTTCATTCATATTGGAAAACCAGCAATAGGTTGTTATGGGGTAGGCTCTATCAAATGACGGGTCAAACACCACTCGAGTTACAGATTGGCGGGTGCCGTCATTATACCATCCTGGAAGTGTGTTCGTGGTAAGGGCACTCATGCTCAGGTCATAGATTTTGCCCGTGCGTGTACTTTTCAGTTTGTCGTAATAGAATGTCAGTGTCGTGTTGCCCGACGTGTACACAGCGTAGGCGTCTTTTTTCTCACTCAGATAGCCCGGGTTGCTGGGGCCGCCGTCGATATGGGCATAGGCCTTGCCAATATGGTTGGGATCATAGGTCGTGCCCTTGTCGCCCACCAGGCTGTTGCAGTCCATGAATATAGGGTTGGCTGAAGTTACCGCCGCCGTGCTCCAACCGTTCCCGACACTGATGGTCGTCAGATTGCTACAGCCATTGAACATGTGTGACATGTCGGTCACCTTGGCTGTGTTGAAACTGCTCAAGTCAAGGTATGTCAGGCTACTGCAGTATTTGAACATGCCTTGCATTGAGGTCACACTCGCTGTGTTGAAGCTGCTCAAGTCAAGGCTCGTCAAACTGTGGCACCAACGGAACATGTAGCTCATGTCGGTCACCTTGGCGGTATTGAAATTTTCTAGCACTAATCTCTTCAAAGCGGAGCAGCCATCGAACATGCTATTCATGCTGGTCACCTTCGACGTGTTGAAGGAACCCAAGTTAAGGCTCGTCAAGGCACTGCAAGCACTGAACATGTTTGACATTTTGGTCACGTTCGTCGTTACAAAGTTATTCACACCGGTGTTGAGGTCGACCAAGTCAAGACGTGTCAAACTGCAGCAATTAGTGAACATGTAGGACATATCAGTCACTTTCGAAGTGCTGAAATTGCTCACGTTAAGGGCCGTCAAACTAATGCAATAGTAGAACATGTGGCTCATGTTGGTCACATTGGCTGTGTTGAAGCTGCTCAAGTCAAGGCTCGTCAAATTCCTGCACTCTTCGAACACGCCTTTCATGTCGGTCACCTTGGCAGTGTTGAAGCTGCTCAAGTCAAGGCTCGTCAAACTTTCGCACCAACGGAACATACCGTTCATGCTTGTCACATTGGAGGTGTTGAAACTGCTCAAGTCAAGACTCGCCAATTTGCTGCACCGAAAGAACATGCCGTTCATGTTGGTTACCTCGCTGGTGTTCAGATAGCTCATGCCCGTGATGGATTCAAGATTGTACATGCCAAAGAACCAATAATTGGTGGCCGTCGGACGGGCATTGGCAAACGAGGGGTTAAACACTACATGCGTGACCGAAGTAAAAATGCTGTCTATCATCCAGCTAGGTTCGCTGTCACAAGTGTTCAAGTCGTAGGTCGTGCCCGTACGGGAACTGCGGTAGATGTCGTAGTAGAACGTCAACGTCGTGTTCGATGGCGTGTAGCAGGCATAGGCCTCGGGCTCCTTCTCGGTGAAGTATCCCGGGTTGGCGGTGCCGCCGTCGATGTGGGCATAGGAGGCATCCACATGGTTGGCGTTATAGGTAGTTCCCTTGCCTCCCACCAGGGCATCGCAATATATGAACATAAGATCGGAATCTGTCACGGCAGCAGTGCTCCAGCCGTCGCCCACATAGATGGTTTTCAGTCTGTTACAAGAGAAAAACATCCATCCCATATCGGTCACATTGGACGTGTTGAAATTGCTCAAGTCAAGGCTTGTCAGTTGATAACAATCATTGAACATACGATTCATTTTGGTCACATTGGACGTGTTGAAACGGCTCACGTCAAGGTTTGCCAATTTGTGGCAAGAACAGAACATCATGCTCATGTCGGTTACATTAGACGTATTGAAACTGCTCACGTCAACACTCGTCAACTCTTTGCAATCCCAGAACATGGCATGCATATTGGTCACCAAGGACGTGTTAAAGTTGCTCACGTCAAGGCTCGTCAGAGCTAACAAGCCGTCGAACATAGATTCCATTGTGGTCACCTTGGCCGTGTTGAAGTTGCTCACGTCAAGGCTCGTCAAGAGTTCGCACCCTCTAAACATGTAGTCCATGTAGGCCACCTTGGCGGTGTTGAAATGGCTCACGTCAAGACTCTGCAATGCATAGCAATCAGCAAACATACAGCTCATGTTGGTCACCTCGCTGGTGTTCAGGTAGCTCATACCCGTGATGGATTGAAGATTATTCATGCCACCAAACCAAGCGGAGGTACCTGTCGGGCGAGCATTAGCAAACGAAGAAGTAATGACCGCTTTGGTGACGTTGGCATTGGTGCCGTCATAATACCAATCGGGCCAATTTTTCAGGTCGTAGGTCGTGCCCGTGCGGGAAGCGCGATAGTTGTCGTAGTAGAACGTCAGCGTCGTGTTCGACGGCGTGTAGCAGGCATAGGCCTCGGCTGCGCTGGCACCGAGGGCACACATCATGGCCGCCACCAGGACGGCAAAACGGAAAAGTAGTTTCTTGCTCATAGTTATCAGGGTTTATAGGTTAAGTATAATATTGTTAGCGGTTTGGAGTATCTTACGAGGTATTGGCTACAAAGGTAATAAAAGTTTTTTCAATTATCATCATCTGTTTGCCCATTTCCTATATCCCGTAGTCGCTATATATATACTGACACTTGTGTCCCGTTAATAATGGGAAATGATGAAGATATGCCTTTGAGCCCTGCGGGGCTAATGCCAATTTCGCCAATTTAACTAATTGAATGCCAATTTATTATATCAAATTCCACGAATATCAAAGGTTCCTTAAAAAACGCTGATTATCGCTATATAATCAGCGTTTTTGAGTATTGCATCGGTGACATAGCGGCCACGCCAAGGCGAGGCCCTACATTCAGCGACTTCTACACTAATATGTTTTTACCGGACTGTTATAATCTTTATATCCCGTAGTATTCTTTCTGGTTTATTCGGCGGTGATACTTAAATTTCCAGACTTTAGACCGTTGCTGCTGCAGTTCAGTTGAAGGGCAGCGGGCGTATGTCCGCTCTGGATGAGAATCTGCGCCAAGCCGTTGAATGCCGGGATTTGGAATGTGTGGCAGTCCAGTTCATCGGGATGGTCGGGACCAAGGTAGGAGGGGTCTCCGTTGCCGACGCCCAGAATGCGGCCGTCCCCGTCGAGTGAGCAGGTCAGCATGGGGCAGGCATCAGGGACTATACGTCCTTTGTTGTCCTGAATCTCAACGGTCACGATGGCCACATCGCGTCCATCAGCGGTGATGAGCCCTCGGTCGGTTGTCAGCACAATTTTTGCCGCTGGATTGGTGGTCTCGATCGTTTGTTTCAAGATGCGCTTTCCGTTCTTGTATCCGGTGGCAACGATGCGGCCCGGTTGATAGACGGCTTTCCATTTCAGGTGACCGTTCTTGGGCATCGCCTGTCTACCCAGTTTCTTGCCGTTCACGGTCAGCTCCACTTCATCACAGTTGCTGTAGGCCCAGATCTCCACTTCCTCGCCCTCATGGCCTTGCAGGTTCCAGTGAGGGAAGATGTGCAGCACGGGCTCGTCGGTCCACCATGCTTTAAGATAGCTGGCCTCGTCTTTGGGAAATCCGCAATAGTCGAGAATGCCGAATTCCGAGTCGTGGGCGGGATAAGACAGGGGGTTGGGCTCGCCACGGTAGTCAAAGCCCGTCCAATAGAAGAGACCTGCCGCCCAGGGACGCTCGTCGTAGAATTTCCATCCGCGCTCAATCACGTTCTCCACGCCTGGCGCGGTGCCACGGTTGATGCTGACCATGTGGCCGGGTTGGTCGGGTGAGTCAAAATAGACACCACGCGTGCCGCAGCCAGTGGTTTCTTCTGTGCCCACGATTTTCCATGTGGGGTTGGCTGCCTTACGGTTATCCACATCGTTTTGTGCGATATAGTTGAATCCCACCACATCGAGTCCCTTGATCATTTCAGACCCTCCGGCATTGGCTATTGTTGAATGGCGGGTGGGATCGAGCAGGCGGGTATATTCACGCATGGCGGCCGCAACACGTGTGCCCTGGATGGTATTCTCCATGCCCCACTCTTCGTTGCCGTCGCTCCACAGGATAATCGAGGGGTGATTGCGGTCGCGCTTAATCATGTTTTCCAGCAGCCTCAGGTGCTCGGTATTGATGCCCGCAAGCCGGTTTTCGTCAATGACGAGGATGCCCTCGCGGTCGCAGATGTCAAGTTGGGCGGGCGTCATCGGGTTGTGTGAAGCACGATAGGCATTGCAGCCCAATTTCTTCAGCTGCTTGATGCGCCACGCCATGAGGGCCTCGGGAATAGCAGCACCCACGCCGGCATGGTCCTGATGCATGTTCACGCCCTTGAGTTCAAGCTCTTTTCCGTTGAGCAGAAATCCCCGGTCGGCATCAAACTCCACATCACGGATGCCCGTGGTAGTCATGTAAACGTCGGTCACCAGTCCGTTCACCTTGACGGTCGTCTCCACTTGATACAGATAGGGGTCGCTGGTGCTCCACAGATGCGGACGGTCAAGTGTCATCGTTTGTTTGCAGCTGCTGGTCTGTTTGCCTTTCAGGTCAAGTGATGCAGTGTTTGTCCTGCCCACTTCGTTGCCTTGAGCGTCGAGCAGTCGGTGCTCTACGGTACACGTTTGCGGTTCCAGCGAATGATTGTTCACCTCGGTATCCACATGAATGGTCGCCGAGGTGTAAGGGGCCTTGAGGTCGGCGTAGACAAAGGTGCCGAATGGAGCCACACTGACAGCAGCCGACTTGATGAGCCAAGCGTCACGGTAGATGCCGGCCCCCTCATAGAACCAGCCTTCCTCGAGCGTAGCGTCGGCTCGTACACACACGAGATTCTCACCGCCATAGTTCACATATTCGGTCACATCATACACCTGCGTGGCATAGCCGCTGGGTTCGGTACCCATATAGAAGCCGTTGAACCACACGCGGGCATTGCGGAAGATGCCGTCAAACTGCAGGGCGATGTGCTTGCCCAGGTCCGACTCGGGGATAGTGATCACCTTGCGATACCACCCCACACTCGTTTCGGGATACTTATAGCCCACAGTCTTGTAGCCGTGCGAGTGGCTCGCCTTTTCAGCATAGGGCAAGGTAGTCACCCAATCGTGCGGAATGCGCACCTCTTGCCAAGTAGAGTCGTTAAACTTGATGGAGTACGGACCCTCGTTGTGTATTGAGTTGGCCTTGGTCAGATAGTTGAAATACTCCGTTCCGCAGCCGAAGTCCTTTGCCGGGTCGGCAGCGTTGCCCAGAGCGAATTTCCAGCCCTCGTCCAATCGTATGGTCTCACGCACATTCTGTGCATAGACTGACAGCATTGTACAAAGCATACAGCCCAGCATGGCAAGCCTCATGCCCACACGGTTACCGTTGATATTTTTCATATTTCCTGAATTTGAAGATCTTTCATTAGTCGTAAGCGATGCTGGCCCCCAGTCATCATTTGGCCAGAAATTTTCCAAATTGCAGGCTATGGTATTCCCGTGAAAGATTTTTAAAACCAACGGTTTCTTTAATTCACAAGAAACACATGTTCCTGAAGGGCCTCTGCAAAAATAACTATAATCTCACAATTATAAACACTTTAACCAACATTTATTGTTAAAATAGTTGTTGGAGCCAATCGACAGTTTGAGCATGATTAGAGGCCAACAATGAAAAAACGGTCCATTGGTCGTGAATCATACGCCTGTCGGCGTGGTTTATAATGATGACTACCGGCTGACGTGAGTGGCCCCTTTCAGGGCCCATCAAGAGGGTGCTTTGCTCCCCAGGCCACACGAGGCCTACGGCCTGTGCGCCCTGGGGTTGTCTCAATTCAAGGCCGCTGGCCTTGTCGAGGTCTTCGACCACAATGGCCACTACCTTTTATCGGGAGAGACGAAGAGGGTGAGCCATAACTGAATTTATGACACACCCTCTTTTATAGCTCTCGCTGCACTGAGGAAGGTGTTGCGAGTTAGTCGGGATGACGGTACTAATTCTGAACGCGAACAGCACGGACTGAGAAGCCGTTGCTGCGACGAGTGTAGTCCCAGCCTACGTTCTCAGGGAAGCAACGGAGGTAGTAGGCGCCAAACGCGGTGTAGGGATAGAGCGTCCGCGACCAATAGTAGCCGTTAGTGCCATCGGAAGACAGTAAGTGGACATGGCGGTAACCAGCGGCGGGCAAGAATATGGTGTTCCCATTAGGACCAGTGACCTCGAATCCGTTCACGCCGTTAAGGGTCGTACTCGTCCAGGTGCAACTCTCCCTCAATTCATCCTGTTGTTCCCTGGAAGGCATGCGCCACGAGGGGCCCCAGTTGACGTAGGCGGCATCGTCCTCGGGGTCAAGTTCCATCTTGTTATCGACAAAGCCGTTATAGCCTTCGGTGCTATCGTTGCAATATTTCGTTGCCCAGTAGTCGATGCCGCTACCCTCGACGAACCACTTGTAGTTGCTCGAGTGATAATAGTCCTTGGGCTCGGTCTCGCCCCAAGCAAAGTAATCGCCGTAACCCTCGGGAGCGGTGGCACCTAGGTTGCGGGTTGCCCACAGCGTGCCGCTGGGCAGGCCTAAATCAACCCACTCGCAAGTGTCGGGAGGGGTCACAGGGTCATCAGGCCAGGTTCCATTCATCAGATAGCCAATTAAACAGGTCACATCCGAAATGTTTACTTGGCCATCCTGACTCACATCACCACGGGGATATTCAATGCCAGCGGTAAATGATGCCAGCATCAACAATAATACTACTAAAAATGAGCTAAACTTCTTCATAATACTTCTGAATTAATGGTTGATTAAAATGGTTACTCTCATGCGCAAAATTACAGAATATCTTGATAACTAGTATAAATTTGTCAATTTTTTTTACAGAGAACTTTCCTCAGGCCGAGATCGGCCTGAGGGGGGGCTGGCTTTTGGATTACTGGGGGGCCAGGGTAAGGAGAGGTGTGTTTTTTGATGCTAGAGTTGCACGGGTCGAGCGTTATTACTAAATTTGCGAACAAGAAATCACGTAAAACCAAAAATTCAATAAAGACGCATGTATAACAGAGAATTCACCCCCGAGAGAATCACGGATTTGAAAGAGAACGAGATTTTCGTGTTTGGTAGCAACCTTGCCGGTGCCCATGGCGGCGGCGCGGCCCGTGTGGCATTCAAATATTTCGGTGCCGTCATGGGACAAGGCGTAGGTCTGCAAGGCCAGAGTTACGCTATTCCCACAATGCAGGGCGGAGTCGAAACCATCAAACCCTATGTGGACGAGTTCATCCAATTTGCCGTTGAGCACCCGGAATATAAATTCCTGGTGACGCGTATCGGGTGCGGCATCGCCGGATTCTGGCCCGATGAGATCGCCCCCTTGTTCATCGATGCGTTAGACATTGAGAACGTGATCCTGCCGAAGGATTTTGTTGAGATTATTACCCATTAATCGTTTTATTGTTGCACCACTTTTTTATGAGAAAGCCAAACCTCCTCATCATGCTGGTGGCAGCGCTCGTACTGCTGCCGCTTCACTCACTGGCCCAATTCAACTGGCCCTATACCATCCAGAACGGCACTATCGTCACCGAAGTGCCCCAACGCCCGCCGGGTCAACGTTCGGCATTAGGTCTCACTGTTGAAAATATTCCCGTCGTGCGGGTGGCCTTTGTAGGCCTGGGCATGCGTGGTCCCGACGCCGTGGAGCGCTGGACGCATATTCCCGGCATCGAAGTCAAAGCCCTGTGTGACTATGAGCGCGAGCGCGCCGAGGCGTGCCAGGACATCCTGCGCAAGGCCTCGATGCCCGCTGCCGACATATATTACGGCGAATACGGCTACAAGGACCTGTGCAGCCGCACCGACATCGATCTGGTGTATATCGCCACCGATTGGCTTCATCACTACCCTATTGCCTGCGAGGCGCTGGAGCATGGCCATCACGTGGCCATCGAGGTGCCGTCGGCGATGAACCTGACCGAAATCTGGTCTCTCATCAACCTGAGCGAGAGCAAACAGCTGCACGTGATGATGCTCGAGAACTGCTGCTATGACTTCTTTGAGCTCAACTCGCTCTACATGGCTCAGAGGGGCCTGCTGGGCGAAGTCATCTATGTTCAAGGGGCTTACCGCCACGAGCTGTCGCCCTATTGGGACGAATACTGGAAACGCGGTGAAGACGACAAGTTGGGATGGCGTCTGGACTACAACAGCAAGTTCCGTGGTGACGTTTATCCCACCCATGGCCTGGGTCCCATCGCACAAGTGCTTAACCTGCACCGCGGTGACCGCATGAGAACGCTGGTGGCGATGGATACCCGCTCCTTTAACGGCCAGGAACTGTTCAAGGACCGCACTGGCGAGTATGCCCTCAACTTCAAGAACGGCGACCACACCACCACGCTCATCTCTACCGAGAGGGGCAAGGTCATCGAGATCCACCACAACGTGATGACGCCGCAGCCCTATAACCGAATGTATCAACTCACCGGCACCAAGGGCTTTGTCAACAAATATCCCGTTGAGGGCTTTGCGCTGGCCACCGAGGTGATGAAAAAGGCAGGAATCAACCTCAGCAAAGAATATACGGGCCATTCCTACCTGAGCCAAGAAGACACCGAGACGCTCCTGGGGACGTTCACCTCGCCGCTCGTGAAGCGCTACGGCGTGGAGGCCAAAGAGGTAGGCGGCCACGGCGGTATGGACTTTATCATGGACTCCCGACTGGTGTATTGCCTGCAAAACGGGCTACCGCTCGACATTGACGTGTATGACCTGGCCGAATGGTGCTGCCTTGCCGAACTGGGCAGTCTATCGATGGACAACGGGAACAAGCCCGTGCAGGTGCCCGATTTCACCCGGGGCGAGTGGAGCCGGTTCCGCGGATACCGACATGCCTGGGCCAAGCCCGAGGACGAGGCCGCCACGCGTGCTGCCGCCCTTGAATTTACCGAGCAACTAAAGGCCAAAGGCGCCAAGTATTGGGAGAACCGATAGGAGTTCTAGAGTATCTAGATTATCTAGAAGATCTAGAATATCTAGAGGGACTTAAAAAATAAAAAATAATGAACGCTATCGAGACGGCCGGCATACTGGCACAATTTGAGATCATGGGGGCGGTCAGGGAGGTCAAGCCCCTGGGCAACGGACTTATCAACGACACTTACCACGTTGTCACTGAGGGCGAGTCGCCCGATTATGTGTTGCAGCGCATCAATAACGCCATTTTCCAGGATGTGGAGCTGTTGCAGCACAACATCGAAGTGGTCACCGCACACATCCGCCGCAAACTGGAAGCCGACGGCGCCACCGACATCGACCGCAAGGTGCTGCGATTTGTCAAGGCACGTGACGGCAAGACCTATTACCGGGACGAGGGCGGGCGCTACTGGCGCGTGATGGTCTATATTCCCGACACCGTCACCCATGAGGCCGTAACCCCCGAGAGTGCCCACGACGCGGGCAAAGCCTTCGGCAACTTCGAGAAGATGCTGGTCGATGTGCCCGAGGCCTTGGGCGAAACCATCCCTGATTTCCACAATATGGAGCTGCGCATGCGGCAACTGCGCGAAGCCGTTGAGAACGATGCGGCCGGCCGCCTTGACGAGGTGCGCGATATCGTTGACGAGCTGGAACGCGACGGCGACGAGATGTGCCAGGCCGAGCGGTTGTATCGTGAGGGCCGATTGCCCAAACGCATCTGCCACTGCGACACCAAGGTGAATAACATGCTGTTTGACAAACAGGGCCAGGTGCTGTGCGTCATCGACCTCGACACCGTGATGCCGTCGTTCATCTTCTCGGACTACGGCGACTTCCTGCGCACAGGGGCCAATTTCACCGCCGAAGACGACCCCGACTTGTCGCGTGTGGGTTTTAATATTGACATCTTTAAGGCTTTCACGACAGGCTATCTGGAGTCGGCCCGCGAGTTCCTCACGCCTGTTGAGATCGACCTCCTACCCTATGCCGTGGCGCTGTTCCCGTTCATGCAGTGCGTGCGCTTCCTTGCCGACTACATCAACGGCGACACCTATTACAAGACCAAGTATCCGACGCATAACCTCGACCGAGCCCGCAACCAGCTCGCCCTGTACCGCGACGTCCGCCGTCACGACGCGGCAATGGCTGCCTATATCCAAGAATTGCTGAATAATTAGGCTGAAACATCACACGGATGGTGGCTACTTACCCTGAAACGGGACAAGAAGAAGCTTGCCGTCTGTATATGCACACCACGGGATTGCAAAAGGGCAATTCTGGGGAAATTCGGCACATTATTAAGAAAAAAATGGGTTTTCGTTTTGTCTTGTCCTTGACAAGCAGTAATTTTGCAGGATTGTTTGAAAAATAACTATTAACCGACAATAAAACACTACTTAATGGGAAAGAAACTGACTGACCGAGTGACTTGGGTTGGAAAGGTGGACTGGGAACTGAAGTCGTTTCACGGCGACGAGTTGTCCACACATCGCGGCTCGAGTTACAACTCCTATTTGATCCGCGACAAGAAGAATGTGTTGATCGACACGTCATGGCTGCCCTACAGCCGTGAGTTTGTGGCGAACCTGAAGCAGGAAATCGACCTCAACGAGATCGATTATATCGTGATGTGCCACAACGAGATCGACCATAGCGGCGCCCTCGTTGACCTGATGCGCGAGATTCCCGACACCCCCATCTACTGCACCGCCAAGGGAGAGGCCATTATCCGCGGTCACTACCATCAGGACTGGAACTTCGTCAACGTCAAGACCGGCGACACGCTGGAATTGGGCGACACCACGCTGACCTTTATCGAGGCAACGATGTTGCACTGGCCCGACACGATGTTCTGCTACCTGAGCGGCGAAGAGATTCTGTTCAGCAACGACGGTTTCGGACAGCACTACGCCACCGAGTCGCTCTATGACGACCTGGTGTGCATGGCCGAGGTGTTGCAAGAAGCCGAGAAGTACTATGCCAACATTCTTGCCCCCTTCAGCCCGCTTGTTGCCCGCAAGGTAAAGGAGATCCTGTCGATGAACCTTCCCGTGAAGATGATTTGCCCCAGCCACGGCATCATCTGGCGCAATAACCCCGGCTTGATTATCGAGAAATACCAGCAGTGGAGTGACGCCTACCAGGAGGATCAGGTGACCATCGTGTATGACACGATGTGGCAGAGCACCCGCCTGATGGCCCAGGCCATCGCCGACGGCATCCGCCAGCAGTCGCCCACGACGACCGTCAAGATCTATAATGCCGCCCACGAGGACAAGAACGACGTCCTGACCGAGGTGTTCCACTCGCGCGCCGTCCTCGTCGGTTCCCCGACCATCAATAACGGCTACAGCTATGCCATCGCCGGCATCCTCGAGATGTTGAAGGGCATGAAGCTGAAGAAAAAGAAAGGCGCCGCCTTTGGCAGCTACGGCTGGAGCGGTGAGGCCTCCAAGCTCATCTCGGAGCACCTGAAGGCCGCCGGCATCGAGGTTGTGAACGACGGCATCCGCGCCCAGTGGGTACCCGAGCAGAACGCTCTGGAGCAGTGCCGCGAGTTTGGTAAAGAGTTTGCCGCCGCACTGTGATAAAAAGAAAACAACAAATACAATCAATACAATCAACTAATTCACTTAAAAACAAATGAACAAAATCGTTAGTAAAGAGCAGTTTTCTGCTAACGTGACCAAGCTTGTCGTTGAGGCTCCCCTCATCGCCAAGTCACGCCGTGCGGGCCACTTTGTGATTGTCCGCTGCGGTGAAAAAGGAGAACGTATCCCCCTGACCATTGCCGACAGTGACCCCAAGGCTGGCACCATCACGCTGGTCATCCAGAGCGTGGGCGACAGCACGCGCAAGATCTGTGCCCTGGAGCCCGGTGAATTCCTGAATGACGTAGTGGGTCCCCTGGGCCAGGCCACTCACATCCAGAAGTACGGCACCGTATTGTGTGCCGGCGGTGGTGTTGGTACCGCTCCCCTACTCCCCATCATCCGCGCAATGAAGGAAGCCGGCAACCGCGTTATCAGCGTGCTTGCAGGCCGCACCAAGGATTTGATTATCCTTGAGGACGAGGTGCGCGCATCGAGCGACGAGGTCATCATCATGACTGATGACGGCAGCTACGGCAACCAGGGTGTTGTCACCGTGGGTATGGAAGAAGTGCTCAAGCGCGAGCATGTGGACTACTGCGTGACCATCGGTCCCGCCATCATGATGAAATTCTGTGCTCTGCTGACCAAGAAGTATGAGGTGCCCACCGAGGCATCGCTCAACGCTATCATGGTTGACGGTACGGGCATGTGCGGCGCTTGCCGCGTGACCGTGGGCGGCAAGACGCGCTTTGTGTGCGTTGAGGGTCCCGAGTTCAATGCCCATGAGATTGATTTTGACGAGTTAATGATGCGCCTGAAAGGAGCACAGTAATGCTCGCGTTGCTCGCAGTTTAAAGTTTAAAGTTTAGAGTTTAGAGAGAGGCATCCGCCTTAATCGCGTTGCTCACTTGGCTTTAGGCTATAGTAATCGTACTAACAACTAGAAATAAAAGAAACAGAATAAAAATGGAACAGAATAATATGGATTCGCGTAACGAACAATGGCGCATCGACTTGCGCAACTCCAAGACCCCGAAAGAGCGCACCGCTATTCCCCGCGTGGAGATGCCGCAGCTTGATCCCAAGTACCGCATCACCTGCAACGAGGAGGTTAACCAGGGCATCAGTGCCGAACAGGCCGTTGTCGAGGCCAGCCGTTGCCTGGACTGCGCTAACCCCCAGTGTGTGACCGGTTGCCCCGTGAACATCAATATTCCCAAGTTCATCAAGAACATCGAGCGTGGCGAGTTTGGCCAAGCCGCCGCAACGCTCAAGGAGACCAGCTCGCTGCCCGCCGTCTGCGGCCGCGTATGTCCCCAGGAGAAGCAGTGCGAGTCGCGCTGCATCCACACCAAGATGGGTCACCCCGCCGTAGCCATCGGTTATCTGGAGCGCTTTGCCGCCGACTGGCAGCGTGATAACCTGCCGCAGGAGGTGCCTGCCATGGCTCCCGCCAACGGCATCAAGGTCGCCGTTATCGGTAGCGGTCCCTCGGGACTGTCGTTTGCCGGTGACATGGCCAAGAAGGGCTTCAGCGTTACCGTGTTTGAGGCACTGCACGAGATCGGTGGTGTGTTGAAGTATGGTATTCCCGAGTTCCGTCTGCCCAACCACATCGTTGACTACGAGATCGAGGGCCTGAGGAAGATGGGCGTTGAGTTCGTCAAGGACTGCCTCGTGGGCAAGACCATCAGCTATGAGGACCTGCACGAGATGGGCTTTAAGGGCGTGTTTGTCGGCAGTGGTGCCGGTTTCCCGCGCTTCATGAACATCCCCGGTGAGAACCTCAACGGCATCATGTCGAGCAACGAGTACCTGACCCGCATCAACCTGATGGAAGCCGGCCGCGGTGGTGATACCCCCGTGCTGCGCGGCAAGACCATCGCCGTCATTGGTGGCGGTAACACCGCTATGGACTCGACCCGTACCGCATTGCGCATGGGCACCGAGCGCGTCATCCTCATCTATCGCCGCA
>CACYSG010000054.1 GCA_902776955.1 uncultured Bacteroidales bacterium
CCGTGGTGATGCTGACTCTCTCGCTACGCTCGTTCGCCAGCATTACCACGGGTTACTCAAATGGCCGCCCTTCGGGCGTCTACCTCGCCCATTCCTGCCTCCACGCGGGCTGCCCGGATGACCGTCCTTCGGGCGTCTACCTCGCCCATTCCTGCCTACACACGGGCTACCCAAATGGCCGTCCTTCGGGCGTTTTGCCTTCATTTCATATTGAGAATTATCGCGGAATCTCAACTTGTTCAAGTAATTCCGCCAGCGGGTTTACCGGACACCCTATTATTAAAAAACTTTCAGGATTAACTCCTGTATTGTTCCTGAAAATAATGGCGAGGACCGGGAATATCAAAATGACATAAAAATCACGCTATTGTGTGTGGTTTGAACGTGGTGGTAGTTTGAGGATTTAACAGTAATTAGGTCATAATAGCGACAAGCCGTCAAGCCGAAAATCATAAATTCTAAAAAATTATTACCAAAAAACTTTTTTGAATGAAAAATTGTCATTACCTTTGGCCCGTGGTTATATATACAACATGGCATTACTACCTAAATAAATATAACAACATGTCATTTTAATCTTAAGGCTTATGAAGAAATTTTTATTTTTCCTGACTGCCGCAATGCTGGCAATGTCGTCATTGGCTGCTCCTGTTGACCAGGCAACAGCTACAAGAAAAGCAAGTAGTTTTTTAACTAATCAGCTTTATGCTGGTAAGGTGATGTCTCCTGCAGCAATCACTCCTGTGCTGCTCAAGGTCGAAATCGGCGACATCAAGCGTTACCAGCCCGTGTATTACATCTTTAATACCTCCACCACCTTCCTGGTAGTTGCCGGCGATGACCGCGCCGACGAGATTCTGATGGTTGGTGACCGTCCCTTGAAGGACGTGAACAACCTGCCGCTGGGCATGAAGGACATGCTCGGGCAGTACAAGGATCAGATCATGTACCTCCAGGAGCACCCGGCCGAGAGGCCCAGCTCGGTGGCCGATCCCAGCAGTAACGTGCTGCGCGCCGGAACCTACGGCCCGCTGCTGACCTGCAACTGGGACCAGGAAGCACCTTATTATAATCAATGTAAGTTCGGTAGCTACCAGTGCTTGACGGGCTGCCCGGCCACGTCGGCATCGATGGTGTTCTACTTCTGGAAGTACCCGACGGCTGCTACTCCCGTAGTGCCCGGTTACAAGTCCACCATCAGCTACTCAAGCTATGGCTCAAAGAGCTATACCCACTCGGCACTGCCCTCAACGACGTTTGACTGGGCCAACATGCTGGACAGCTACACTGGCAGCTACACCACCGCCCAGGGTACAGCTGTGGCCACGCTGATGCACTATGTGGGTCAGGCCGAGCGCATGGGCTACGGTACGAGCGCTGCAGGTGGTAGCGGTGTGAGTGTTGACAGTGTGTGCAACATTCGCGACGCTTTCACCTTCTTCGGCTACAACAGCAGCACCACCCGCTTTGTCAAGAAGACCAGTGCCTACAGCGGCGGTTCCACCCTGTATACCGACTCGCAGTGGGCAGCCCTGATCCAGGAGGAGATGGCCGCAGGACGTCCCATCGTCTTCTGTGCCGTTAGCTCCAACGCCGGTGGTCACGCCTTCAACGTTGACGGCTACAACAGCAGCACCAACAAGTACCACGTGAACTTCGGTTGGAGTGGTGACGGCAACGCATGGTGCTCGCTGAACTCCTTCGGCTACAGCAGCTACAACTTCAACGTATATCAGCAGATGGTAATCGGTATCCAGCCGCCCAGTGGCAGCACCGCCACTCCCACGCTGACCGTTAGCCCCACCTCGCTGTCGTTCAGCACCACCGCTGGCCAGACCGTAAGCAAGACCTTCACCGTTACCGGTAGCAACCTCACCGGCAGCGTGACCCTGTCTAAGACCGATGCCAACGGTGCTTACACCATTTCGCCCACTACCATCAGCGCCAGCGCTGCCGCCAGTGGTGCCACCGTTACGGTGACCTACAATCCCACGGCAGCCGGTACCCACACGGGCAGCATCGCTATCGCTAGCAGCGGAGCCACCAGCAAGACCGTTTCGTTGAGCGGTACCGCAACCGCCGCTGCGCTCACGACCTACACGCCCGTGATGAGTGCCGCCAACAGCAACTACATCACCAGCTCGAGCTTCCGCGCCGACTGGACCGACCAGACGTCTAGCGCCAACGTATCGAGTTACACCCTGCAGGTGAACAGCCAGGGCAGCTCGACCCCGACCCAGACGACCCTGCTGGGCACCATCAACGGTAGCAGCTACACTGGCAGCTACAAGACCATCACGCTCACCTCGCCGTGGGGCGGCACCAACGTCAAGGGCGGTAACAACGCCGTTTACACATCTGGATCGTCCGGTAAGATTACCTTTACCATTCCTTCGGGTTACAGCAGCAATACCACCTTCAGCGTGAAGATTACCACTGTGAGCGGCACCTATGGCTCGGGTAACATCACCGTGAAGTCCACCCAGACCTCGGCTGTGGGCCACACCTTCGCCAAGGGTGAGACCTACACTTGGACTGTGACCGGCAAGACTGGCGATGTCATCACCATCTATTCGACCGACAGCAGCTACTCGCCTGACATGTCGCTGATTCAGGTATATGCCGGCAACATCACGCTCAACGCCAGCGAGACCGGCGACGCCAACTCTCGCACCATCACCGGCATCACCAACAAGTACTACACCGTCAGCAACCTGACCGCCGGCGCCACCTATACTTATAAGGTGAAGGCCATCTACACCGATGGTACCTCGAGCGACTGGAGTAACGAGCAGAGCGTAACCCTCAACGAGGATTCGCCCGCAGCAACTCCCACGCTGACCGTAACTCCCACCAGCCTGAACATGAGCGCCAAGGTTGACGGCACCGCAACCGCCACCTTCAAGGTAACGGGTGCCGACCTGACCGGCAACGTAACGCTCAGCCTGAGCGGTGCCAGCGTCTTCACCCTCTCGACCTCGAGCATCACCGCTGCCAATGCCGCTAACGGTGTGAACGTGACCGTGACCTACAAGCCCACCGCCTATGGCACGCAGACCGCTACCGTCACCGTGGCCAGCTCGGGCGCAACGAGCAAGACCGTTTCGATCACCGGTAACGCAACGCTCGACAAGGCTAATCCTGTGCTGAGTGCTCCCACCGTTGTTTCCAGCACCAGCTTCACCGCTAACTGGAGCCACGATGTATCGTCATCGTCGGTATCGAGCTACTCACTGTATGGCACGCTGACCGCACAGCCCGAGGGTGGCGACGAGCCTTCAAGCACCCTGCTGGGCGCCCTGGATGGCAGCAACTACACCGGCAGCTACGCCAGCATCACGCTCACCTCGCCGTGGGGCGGCAGCAACGTCAAGGCAGGTAACGGTGCCATCTACACCAAGAATTCGTCCTCATGGTGGTCCACGAGCTATGGTAACATCACCTTCACTGTTCCCTCGGGTTACAGCAACGCTACCTTCACCATTCAGATTACTTCTGCCAACAGCAGCTATGGTAGCGGTACCATCACCGTGAAGTCGGCTAAGACTTCGGCCGTGACCTACAGCTTCAGCGCTGGTAGCACCAAGACCTGGACCGTGACCGCAAGTGCTGGTGACAAGATCACCATCTACTCGACCGACAGCGGCTACTCGCCCGATATGGCCTACATCGCCATCTATGCAGGCACGATGAACCTCAACGCCACCGCTACCGGTGACAACACCAACTTTGTGATCACCGACATCGACGCCAGCAGCACGGGCATCACCCTGAGCAACCTGGTTGAGGGCGGCACCTACAGCATCTACCTCGTTGCCAACTATGTTGACGGCACCACCGGTACCAGCAACACCCAGGAGGTAACCCTCGTTACCGTGAACATGGGTAACCAGACGGCTATCAACTCCATCGCCGCCGACAACGACGAGATCGAGTCTGTCACCTACGTCAACATGTCGGGTGTTCAGAGCAAGGAGCCGTTCGATGGCATCAACATCGTGGTAACCCGCTACAAGAGCGGCGCTGTAAAGAGCACCAAGAGACTGTTCTAACTTACCCAAGAAATTCAGAAATTAATCATCACTAATTGTGAGGGCGGCTCAACGGCCGCCCTCATTTTTTTCGATAGCATAGAAAAAACCAAGAAAACTTTTGGAGTTTTAAAAGTTTTCTGTAATTTTGCACCCCAAAATATCAATGTATTAACAAACCATCATAATGGATACGAGAGAACGTGTTATTAGTGAGGGCAGTAAGCTGCTGATGAGCGTCGGGCCCTCCTCGATGACGATGGATGACGTGGCACGTGCCTGCGGCATCTCCAAGCGAACCCTTTATGAGACATTCCCCGACAAACGCACCCTGATAGGGGAGTGCATGCATCGTCATCACGAAATCAAGAACGCCGCGGTCAAGGAGATCTTTGACACGGCGAGCAACTGCTTTGAAGCAATGTACCGCGTGTACCAGCGCGCCCGCGAGATGTACAAGAGCACCTCGGTGGTTTTCATCAACGACATCAAGCGCCTGTACCCCGACATCTTTGAGAAACACATGGAGAACGAGAAAGTCACCATTGACGGCCTTGCCAATGTATTGCGCAAAGCCCAGGACGAGGGGCTGGTCATCAAGCGCATCAACCCCGAGATTGCCGCCTACTTGTTCTTACTGTCGATGCGGGAGTTGAACGAGAGAGCCAACAATAACAAATATGGTTTTAAGGACACCGACCTCTTTGACCATGTTTTTGTGAGCTTCCTGCGCGGCGTGGCCACCATCAAGGGCATCGAGATGATTGAATATCTCGAAAACCAACAACAGCAACAGGAAAAACAATAAAACCAAATAATACAATGTTCAACAAAAAGTTCTTCTACATTATTTTATGTATGTTACTCGGCGGCGCTGTGAATGCCAACGCTCAGCTCAAGCTGTCGCTTGACGAGTGCATCCGCATCGCCCTGAACGAGAATCCCACCATCAAGGTGCAGGAGATGGAAATCACCCGTGTGGACTACAGCCTCAAGGAGACCCTGGGCAAGTTGTTCCCCACGATTAACCTGGCGGGCCAGTACCAGCGCAACCTGTCGTTGCAGACGATGTACATGGACACCGAGGCTGGCACCATGGCCATCAAGATGGGTAGTGACAACACCCATTCAGCGGGTTTCCAGGCACAAATCCCCCTGGTAGTGCCCCAGTTGTGGAAATCCATCAAATTGAACGAAAACCAGATTCTGCAGAATGTGGAGAAAGCTCGTGCCAACAAACTGTCGCTGGTTAACCAGGTTGAGAAGGCCTATTACGCGTTGTTGCTCGCTCAGGACAGCAAGCGTGTCATCGAGGAGAACCACGCCACGGCCAAGCTCAATGCCGACATCTTCCAGAAGAAATATGAACTGGGTGCAGCCTCGGAGTATGACGTGCTGCGCGCCAACGTCGCTGTGACCAACCTCGAGCCCTCTATTCTCGAGGCCGAGAACTCCATCAACGCCCTCATGCTCCAGCTCAAGGTGCTCATGGGCATGGACGTGCGCACCGAGATTGCCCCCAGCCAGGAATTGGACGATTTCCGCGGCGAGATGTATGCCCGCGCGCTAAACAACAGCCTGGGCGCCGACACCACGCTCGCCAACAACACGAGCCTCAAGTCGCTTGACCTGCAGACCGACTACCTGAAGAAGGCTATCGACGTGCAGAAGATGGCCTGGTATCCTACCTTGAACGGTAGCGCCAGCGTGATGTGGCACTCGATGAACAACGGCAGCCCCTTCACCGGCCTGCGCTGGAGCCGCGCTTCTAACGTCGGCCTGACGCTCGCCTTCCCCATCTTCCAGGGCGGCCAGCGCTATTACAAGCAGAAGCAGGCCCAGATCGCTTATGATGAGATGAAGTGGCAGCGCGAGAACCTGGAGCGCAGCTTGCACATGCAGGTGGCTACCCAGAACAATGCCATCGCCAAGAGCCTCAAGCAGATCGAGAGCAACGAGGCCGGCGTGACGATGGCCGAGAAAGCCAACGACATCATGCAACAGAGTTTCAAGATCGGTGCCGCCTCATTTATCCAGCTGCGCGACACCGAGGATGCCCTCATGGCCGCGCGTCTGGCCTACTACCAGGCCATCTACAACTACCTGGTAGCCGAGAGCGACCTCGAGTATGTCCTGGGCAACACCCACTACGTGAGATAATGTAATGATAGGCTCTATCAATAATCAGGAATAAAAAAACAACAAGATAAATAACTGAAAAATGAAGACAAAGAAATTTTTACCGATTGCATTGCTCGTCCTGGCACTGGCATCATGTACCAGCAAAGATGAGAAAAAGCCGACCGAAATGAAGGAGGAACTGCCCATCGTCGAGGTGGTGACCATCGGCCAAGAGGCTGTGAATCAGACCAGCGAGTACACGGGTACTGTCGAGGCCTTCAAGACCAACAACATCTCGTCGAACAGCGGTGCGCGCATCAAGCGCATCCTCGTTGACGTGGGCTCACGCGTGGCGCGTGGCCAGCGACTGGTCATCCTTGACGACGTGAACATCGCCCAGCAGCAGATTTCCCTCGCCAACCTGAAACGTGAACTGGACCGTGCCCGCGAGCTGGTGAAAATCGGCGGCGGCACGCAGCAGGCTGTGGACCAGCTGCAGGCACAGTACGATGCCACCGCACGCGCCATCCGCACCATGCAGGAGAACACCGTGCTCACCTCGCCCGTGAGCGGCGTGGTGACGGCCAAGAACTATGACGCCGGTGACCTGCCCGCAGGACTTCCCGTGCTGACCATCGAGCAGCAGAATCCCCTCAAGGTGATCGTTAACGTCAACGAGACCGAGTATCCCAAGGTGAGACGCGGCATGCCCGTGACCGTGAAGTTTGACACTTACGGTGACGAGGCTTTCCAGGGACAGGTTTACCTGATTCATCCCACCGTTGACGCCACCAGCCGCACCTTCCAGGTCGAGGTGGCCATCACCAACCGCAGTGACAAGGTTCGCACCGGCATGTTCGCCCGTGTCAACTTCAATTACGGCACCACCACCAGCGTCGTCGTTCCCGACCGCGCTGTGCAGAAGCAGGTGGGCTCTGGCGTGCGCTACGTCTGGGTTTACCAGGGTGGTGAGGTCGAGCTGCGTGAGGTCGAGTTGGGCCAGCGCCTGGAGGACCGCTACGAGATCAAGGGCGGTATCGTTCCCGGTGCCCAAGTCGTGATTGCCGGTGCGTCGCGCCTGCACGATGGTGCCAAAGTTCAACTCAAGAAGTAAAAATTCAAGGTTCGCCATCAGTTGCGAATCTTGAGGTTTAGAGTTTAGTGTTAAAAGTTTAGAGAGACTAGACATATAGCATTCAATTATGAGTTTATATTCCAGTTCAGTAAAACGACCGGTGACCACAATCCTGATTTTTGTGGCACTGATTGTACTGGGTCTGTTCTCGCTGCGGAGCCTTCCCATCGACCTGTTCCCCGACGTGGAGACCAACACCATCATGGTGATGACGAGCTACGCGGGTACCAGCGCGTCGGATATCGAGCAGAACGTGACCCGTCCGCTTGAGAATGCCCTCAACTCGGTAGAGCACCTCAAGCACATCACCTCGAACAGCCGCGAGAATATCTCGATTGTTACCCTGGAGTTTGAGTACGGCTACGACATTGAATCGTTGACCAATGATGTGCGTGACAAACTTGACATGGTGTCGAGCATGCTGCCCGACGATGCCAACACGCCCATCATCTTCAAGTTCAGCAGCGACATGATCCCCATCGTGCTGCTGTCGGTCCAGGCCGGACAAAGTATGCCGGGACTGTATAAGATCCTCGACGAGAACGTGGCCAACCCGTTGGCGCGTGTCGATGGTGTGGGTTCGGTGTCCATCGCCGGTGCCCCCAAGCGTGAGGTTCACGTCTATCTTGACCCCTTGCGCATGGAGGCCTACAACCTGAGCGTTGAGACCGTTGCCGCCCTCATCGGTGCCGAGAACCGCAATATCCCCGGTGGTACGTTCGATATCGGTAACGAGACCTACCCCCTGCGCGTGCAGGGCGAGTTCAGCGACCCGATGCAGATGGGCGCTATGGTCGTGGGCATGTCCCCGACGGGTGGCGTTGTCCACCTGCGTGACGTGGCCCGCATCGACGACTCGCTCGAGGAGCGTGCCCAGGAGAGCTTCAACAATGGCAACAAGGGTGCGATGATTATCGTGCAGAAGCAGTCTGGTGCCAACTCGGTGGAGATTTCTGATAAGATTGCCAAGGAGTTGCCCAAGATTCAGAAGAACCTGCCCAGCGACATCAAGTTGGGTTATATCGTCGATACGAGCGACAACATCCGCAGCACCATCGCCTCGCTGGTCGAGACCGTGCTCTTCGCCCTGTTGTTCGTGGGTATCGTGGTATTTGTGTTCCTGGGACGCTGGCGTGCTACCGTCATCGTGCTGGTGACCATCCCCATCTCGTTGATTGCCTCGTTCATCTACCTGTATGTGACGGGTAACTCGCTGAACATTGTATCCTTGTCGGCATTGTCCATTGCCATCGGTATGGTGGTCGATGATGCCATTGTGGTGCTCGAGAACGTCACGACACACATCGAGCGTGGCTCGGCACCCATGCAGGCCGCCGTCAACGGTACCAACGAGGTGGCGCTGTCGGTAATGGCATCTACCTTGACCCTGATTGCCGTGTTCTTCCCGCTGACGCTCGTCAAGGGTATGACTGGTGTGCTGTTCAAGCAGCTGGGTTGGATGGTGACTATCATGATGGTGCTCTCACTCATCTGCGCCTTGATGCTGACGCCCATGCTGTGTAGCCGTCTGTTGCGCCTCAATGTGGGTGACACCAAGATTTTCCAGAAGGTTTATGGTCCCATCCTCAAGGTGCTCAACAAGATTGACGACTTCTATGCCAAGGTGCTTGACAAGTGCGTCGCTCACCGCTGGATTACCGCGGCAACGGCATTGGGCATCTTTGTGTTCTCCATCTTCCTGATGAAGTTTGTCGGCACCGAGTTCTTCCCGACCAACGATAACGGTCGTCTGGGTGTCACGCTGGAATTGCCCATCGGCTCCCGCGTTGACCTGGCCAAGGACGTCAGCCAGCGCATCTACAAGGAGTGGACCCAGAAGTATCCCGAAATCCAGTCCTTCAACTACACCGTGGGTCAGGCCAGCAGCGACAACACCTTTGCCTCGATGCAGAGCAATGGTAGCCACATCATCTCGATGAACATCATGCTCAACAAGGCCAACGAGCGCAAACGCGGCATCGTCGAGATTGCCGGTATGATGCGTGAAGACCTCAAGCATTATCCCGAGTTGAAGAGATCCCTCGTTAACGTCGGTGGTGGTCGTGGTGGCGGCATGAGCGGCCAGAACATGCTCAGCTACGAGATTTATGGCTATGACTTCACCAAGACCGATAGTGTGGCCCAGCGCCTGAAACGCATTCTCGAGAAGGTGCCTGGTGCCGCCGATATTAATATCAGCCGCAGTGACTATCAGCCCGAGTACCATGTGGACTTCGACCGCGAGAAACTCGCCCTGTACGGCCTGAACCTGAGCACTGCCGCCACTGCCCTGCGCAACCGCATCAACGGTACGACGGCAAGCTACTTCCGTGAGGACGGTATGGAGTATGACATCAAGGTGATGTATGACCCCGAACACCGCCGCAGCATCAGCGATATCGAGAACATCATGCTCTATAACGCGATGGGCACGGGCGTCCGCCTCAAGGAGGTGGGCACCGTCACCGAGCAGTTCTACCCGCCCACCATCGAGCGTAAGGACCGCGAGCGCATCATCACCGTTTCGACCGTAGTTCAAGACCGAGCCATGAGTGAGGTCATTGCCGACGCACAGCCCCTCATCGACAAGATGGAAAAGCCTGCCGACGTGATGATCCAGCTGAGTGGTAGCTATGAGGACCAGCAAGACTCGTTCAGCGACCTTGCCGTCTTGGGTCTGCTGATTATCCTGCTCGTTTACATCGTGATGGCCAGCCAGTTTGAGTCGTTCACCTATCCCGGCATCATCATGACCTCGATTCTGTTCGCTTTCTCCGGTATCGTGCTCATCCTGCTGTTGACGCGCACCAACCTGAACATCATGTCGATGATTGGTGGTATCATGCTGATTGGTATTGTGGTGAAGAACGGTATTGTGCTCATCGACTACATCAACCTGAACCGCGAACGCGGCATGAGCATCCGCCGTGCCGTTATTAACGGTGGCCACTCGCGTCTGCGTCCCGTGCTCATGACCTCAATGACCACCATCCTGGGTATGGTGCCCATGGCCATTGGTACCGGTGTGGGTAGCGAGATGTGGCGCCCGATGGGTATCGCCGTGATTGGCGGTCTGACCATGTCCACGTTGATGACCCTGCTGTTCGTTCCCACGATGTACACCATCTTTGCGTTGACCGGCATTCGCCGCACCCGCAAGAAAATCCATAAAGGAATTAAAAGTTAAAAGCGTGCTTCTCTAGCCCTTCTAGATGATCTAGAATATCTAGAAAATCTAGAAGGGACTAGAAACTAAGGACTAAAAACTAACAAGACAATATGAAAGCGATATTTATAGCCTTTGACGAGGCCTACTATGACCGCATTGTGGATATGTTGCATCTGCTCAACTGCCGTGGCTTCACGGGTTGGCGTGAGGTGCAGGGACGTGGCAGCAGGACGGGCGAGCCCCACTATGCCACCCATGCGTGGCCCTCGATTGCCTCGGCCATCCTGACGGTGGTTGACGATAAGCGTGTGGACACCGTGCTTCACGAGTTGCACCAGATGGACCTTGCGACGCCCAAATTGGGACTGCGCGCCTTTGTCCTGCCCGTGGAACAGACCATCTGATAAACCCTGAATCGCGCTGCGCGCGAGAAATCAAATAACACAACGGGGAGCCGTACGATTCGCGGCTCCCCGTTGTGTTGTTGTTTAGTCGTGGTCAGGGCCTGATCAGTTTTCCTTCTTGGCGCGCAGGCAGGAAACGGCCAGATAGAGGATCAGGGCGATGTACATCACGATAGCAAGCAGGTTGCTGGCGGTGTCGCCCAGGGGACTCTCATACTTGAAGCCGAAGAAGATCATCGCAGCGCTCACAACGCCCATGAGGGCACCACCGGCGATGAAACCGCTGGCGAGCAGCGTACCGCGCTCCTTGCGGGCCTTGTTGACAGCCTCATCCTTGCTGCGGCTGCCGACGAACCAACTGATGATGGCGCCGACGAGCAGCGGGGCATTCAGCTGCAAGGGAATGAACATACCCAGCGAGAAGGGCAGGGCAGGCACCTTGAGCCAGTTGAGCAAGAGGGCGAGGATAGCGCCCACACCGTAGAGTAACCAGGGGGTTTCGCCACCCATCATCAGGGGCTTGATAACGGCTGCCATGGCATTGGCCTGGGGAGCCACCATAGCGTTGGGGCCAGTGAAGCCGTAAGCCTGATTCAAGATCATCATCACACCACCCACGGTAGCTGCCGACACGAGGGTACCGACAAATTTCCACGTCTGCTGCTTGGCAGGAGTGGTGCCGATCCAGTAACCGATCTTCATATCGGTCACCATACCGCCAGCCATCGACAGGGCGGTGCAGACCACACCACCAATGACCATGGCGGCTACGATACCCTTAGAACCTTCGAGACCGATAGCGACAAAGATGACGCTGGCCACGATAAGGGTCATCAGGGTCATACCCGACACGGGGTTACTGCCCACGATAGCAATAGCGTTAGCGGCAACGGTAGTGAACAGGAAAGCAATCACCAACACAACGAGGAAGGCCACGATGGTCTGCACCAGGTTGTGGATGACGCCAATGTAGAAGAACACGAAGGTCACCAGCAGGGCTGCCAAGAGGGCAAACACGAGCACCTTCATCGAGATGTCATGCTGGTGGCGCTCCACCTGTACGTTTTGAGCCTGTCCCTTGAAGGCCTGTCCGGCGAGACCGGCGGCGTTCTTGATGACGCCCCATGACTTGACGATGCCGATGATACCGCTCATGGCGATACCGCCGATACCGATGTAACGGGCACCGCCGGCAAAGATCTCATCAGGAGCCATCTGGGCATACTCAGGATTCATGCCCATGAGGGGAACGATGATCCACCAGATGAAGGCACTACCGGCAAAGATGATGAAGGCATAAGGCAGGCCGATGATGTAGCCCAAACCCAGCACAGCGGCACCGGTGTTGATCTTGAAAATCATCTTCACGTTGTTGGTGAAGCTCTCCAGGGCAGGGATGGCCTGCGTGGTGAGCACCTCTTTCCACCAGCCGAAAGTCGAGAGCAGGAAATCATACAGACCGCCCACGATACCGGCGATGAGCAGGGGGCGAGCTTGGTCGCCGCCCTTCTGGCCGCTGACGAGCACTTGGGTGGTCGCGGTAGCCTCGGGGAACGGGAACTTGCCGTGCATGTCGCTCACAAAGTACTTGCGGAAAGGGATGAAGAACAAAATTCCCAAGCAACCACCCAGCAATGAACTCAGGAAGACTTCCAGGAAGTTCACGGTGATTTCGGGATACTCGGCCTGCAGGATGTACAGGGCGGGCAGGGTGAAGATGGCACCGGCCACGATGATGCCCGAAGCGGCACCAATCGACTGGATGATGACATTCTCGCCCAGCGAATTCTTGCGCTTGGTTGCTGCGCCGATACCGGCGGCAATGATGGCAATGGGAATGGCAGCCTCAAACACCTGACCCACTTTTAGGCCCAGATAGGCTGCTGCGGCACTGAAGATCACGGCCATAATCAGACCCAGCGAGACCGAGTAGGGCGTAATCTCGGGATACGTCTTGTCGGGCTTCAAGATGGGGACATATTTTTCCCCCGGCTTGAGCTCGCGCGCGGCGTTCTCGGGCAACGACATCTCGTCTTGCTGTTGTTGAACAATAATTTCTTCGTCTTTCATAAAAACAGTGTTATATAATTATATTTATTTGAGTATTCTGAGGTTTTAGACTGCTAATAAACTGCGAAATTAGGCAAAAATCGGCAAAATCAAGCCATCACCGCCGGGAAATGTGCGTTTTTTTGTAAGATTGAAGTTTTTAGTTATCTTTGTGCGGGAAAACATTATTAAGATAATTGGAGAATATGATGAAGAGAATATTACTAGTGGCTCTGGTGGCCATCGCATCGGCTGTGACGGGCATCGCCCAGGAACATGCTGCCGACCAGCGGGTCGAGGCGACCTACTGCACTGCCGACGTGACACTCGAGAGCCTGGCGGCCTATATGGACTCGGCCAGGAACTATAACCCGATGGTCAGGGCATTCTACAGCAACCTGGTGAATAATCCCACCCACAGTTACCGCATCGAGCACCTGGACCTGGGTTTCAACGGCTGCACCGGCCGCGTGGATGAGCAGGTCGTCCTGGCAGGCGGCAGCAAGCGCGACAACGTGTTCATCTTCAACGAGCAAGGCTTGCTCACGCAGTCCTCTATCCAGGGCAGCAAGGGCAGAACGGTGGTCGATTACACCTATACGTTCGACAAGCGCTTCGGCTTCTCGCTCAAGCAGAGCAAAAGCAAGAACAGGACGGTCAAGTATGCCCCCCTGTTTGACGCCGAGGGGCTCCGAGTGACCATCAAGGGCGACAACGGCAGCCGCCAGGATTACACCTTCAACGAGAAGGGACAGCTTATCAAGCTCGTCATCACTCCCGACAAGGGCGACAAGCGCACGCTCATTTATCAGGATGGCTATGTCATCCGTGAGGAAACGGGCAGCAAGGTGTTGCGTTACCACTATGACTTTGACACGGCAACAGGAAAAAAGTTCCTCATCGCCATCAAGGAACTCAAGGGGACCGAGGTAGTGCATGAGCGCACCTTTGACTACGACATCGACACCCACGGCCGCTATACCCGCGTGGACGTTGCCCTCGACGGCAAGCACCAGATGACGATAACGAGAACTTATTCCGGCCTGTAGTTTAGGGGCCTGTCTCCCCGGTTTTGTGAGGCTGATACAATAAATGTGGTGGCTTTATCGTTTTTATTGTTAAAGCAGTAGCACCTCATTTCATGAAAAGGATACTATATATTGTCGTTGGACTGATGATGGCATCGGTGATGTTGTCATTGTCGTCATGCAAGGGACCCAAGCTCAAGGATGCCGACGAGGCCTATGACCGTGGGGAATATTTTGACGCAGCGACCATCTACCGCAAGCTCTATAACCACTATAACCGTAAGGAAGATGCCTGGATCAGGGGCGAACTCGCTTTCCAACTGGGCATGTGCCACTTGAAACTCAACCAGGGCAACCGCGCCGCAGCGGCGTTCCAGAACGCCATCCGGTATGAGTTTGAGGACACTACGATCTTGTTGCGTCTGGCCCAGTCGCAACAGCGCGAGGGCCAGTATGCGGCGGCCATCGCCAACTATAAGCAGTACCTGGAGATTGCACCCGACAGTTGGGAAGCCCAGGTGGGCATCCGCGGCTGTGAGCTGGCGCCACAGTGGAAGGAGGAAGGCTCGCGCTACATCGTCAAGCAGGACAAGATGTTCAATTCGCGCCGTGCCGACTATTGCCCGATGTACCTGGACAAGAATCTCGAGTACATCTATTTCACGTCCACCAACGAGAAATCCACCGGTGAACTGCGCAGCGAGATTACCGGCACCAAGAAGGGTGACATCTATTTCTCCAAGAAAGACGAGAACGGCAAGTGGTCGCGACCCGAGGTGGTGGATGGCGGCCTGAATACCGAACATGACGAGGGCGCCGCGGCTTTCTCGCCCGATGGCTCGACGATGTATCTGGCACGTGCTGTACGCCAGGACTGGCCCACGGTAGTGGAAATCTACACCAGCACCCGCAGCGAAGCCAAGTGGTCGGCTCCGCAAAAGTATGAAATCACCGCCGACACCCTCAGCAACTACTCGGACCCCTTTGTCAGCCCCGACGGACAGTGGCTTTACTTCGCCAGCGACATTCCCGGTGGACAGGGCGGTACCGACATCTGGCGCATTAACCTCAAGGACAAACACGGCACCCTCGAGAACCTGGGGCCGCAGATCAATACCAAGGGTAACGAGCGTTACCCTAACGTGCGCACCGACAGCCTGCTGTATTTCTCGAGCGACGGCCATCCCGGCATGGGCGGTCTGGACCTGTTTGTGGCACAATTGCAGCCCCGCGAGGAGGATGACAAAGTGTCGATGGACCGTTGGGTCATCGAGAACATGGGTGTGCCGATGAACTCGGCTGCCGATGACTTCGGCCTCACCTTTGGCCAGGGCGAGAGCGGTTTCTTCTCCAGCAATCGTGGCGATGCCCGCGGCTATGACCACATCTTCACCTTTATCAAGCCCGAACTGCAAATCTGGATCTCGGGTTATGTGGTCGACAAGGATGACGAGCCTGTGCCCAATGCGGTCATCCGCATTGTCGGCGACGACGGCAGCAACCAGAAGACCGCTTCCAAGCCCGACGGCTCTTTCCGCTTTGACCTGCAGCGCGGCGTGAAATACGCGATGCTGGCCAGCGCCGACGGATATTTCAACGCCCGTCAGGAATTTGAGAGCGACAGCACCGAGGAAGACGCCGAGTATAATGTGGATTTCATCCTCGCCGCCATGTTCAAGGCCCAGGTGGTCGAGAACATCTTCTACGACTTTGATAAGGCCGTCCTGCGTGACGAGTCCAAACTCGCCCTTGACAGTATGGTCATGCTGCTGAAGGAGCATCCCAATATCGTCATCGAGATGGCATCCCACACCGACCGCGTTGGTAGTGCGAAATACAACCAGGGCCTGTCGCAGCGCCGCGCCCAAAGCGTGGTGGACTACCTGATTGCAAACGGTATCCCCCGCGAGCGCCTCAAACCGACCGGTTACGGCGAGTCCCGCCCCAAGACGGTGACCAAGCGCATCCACAGCCAGTATCCCCAGTTCGAGGAAGGAGTGACCCTCAACGAGGAATTCATCAAGACCTTGAGCAAGGAAGACCAGGAAGCCGCCGACCAAATCAACCGCCGCACCGAGTTCACCGTCATCGACACCGACTACCAGTACTGATACAAGAAACTTGTAGTCTTGTTGACAACCACGGCAACAAGAACGACAACAATAACAATATCATGGCAGATATTACAATTCAAGTTCCCGAATCAGAATACAATTCAATACTGCGACAGGCTGTCGCAGTTATTGACAAAACACGCAACATAGTGGCCGCCAGTATCACATCGGCAATAGGATCTGCGCATTGGGAACTTGGCAAATTGTTGCATGACAAGAAATTAGAGAATAAACACGGAAGCGGTGTCGTGAATCGACTGTCCATGGATTTGAAAGAGCGTTTTCCGCAGATGGGAATGTCGGCACGCAACCTGTGGGACATGAAGAAGTTCTATGAACGGTTTTGTGACAGTGATTCAAAACTGCGACAGGCTGTCGCACTTTTGCCATGGGGACATACTTTGAAGTTGATGCAGAAGTTCCGGAACGATGATGAGGCGATTCTCTATTACGCTCAAGAAACTACAGCTAAAGGCTGGAGCAGAGACTTGTTGACGAATGCTATCAGCATGCAAATGCACTTGCGTAAAAGCGAACCGACAGACAATAACTTTGCTCTGACATTACCGACAGCTCAAGCTTGGTGTTCGCAATCCAATTCTTGAGACTGAACTTGAAGCTAGACTTGTCAATAAGGTCAAACAATTCTTGTTGGAATTGGGACGTGGTTTCACCTATATTGGTAATCAGCATGAACTTGAGTACAATGGCAAAGTCAGCCGGGTGGATATGCTATTTTATCATCGTAGATTGCGTTGCCTTGTTGCTTTCGATTTGAAGATTGGCGAATTCAAGCCCGAATATGCAGGCAAGATGAACTACTATCTCTCTTTACTGGACCGTCTTGAACGGCAAAACGATGAGAACCGCTCTATCGGAATTATACTTTGCGCAGAAAAGGATAAAGTTGAGGTAGAACTGGCTCTAGAAGATATAGGTAAGCCTATCGGTGTAGCCGATTATCAGCTGATTATCCCACAGGAAGAACTGAAACGCATCGTTGCCGATGAAGTTGAAGCGTTCGGCAAAGAGTTGCCTTACCGAACTGAATTCCCCTTGATGGACAACGAGCATAACAATGATGATAATTAATGATTAATAGTAATTTACTGAAATGAGACGACTTAGAGCCATTTTGCTTATCCTTATTTCCTTATTATATCTCGGAGCGATAGCGCAAGAGCATGGCTATTTTTTTCGTGAGTTGCCAGAACTCCCAGATGCCACACCAAGTTACACACGACTGAAAGATTCAGAAGGGAACAAGGTACTTGCCATTGGACTTGATGTCGATTTACCCGAATCTGTCATCAAGCAGGCAATACCGCGTGAACAAGTACGCAATGCCGATCAGTTCCTGAATGGTGCCAATATGATGGCAACGATGTTGGAATTGGCTCAAGCAGGTGTAAAAGATGATGGCACTTTCTACTCACCTAAGGCAGGTGAGCCATTCCCACCATTTAACGAAATTGATTTAGACGGGCGCAGATGGACAAACGACAGTGTAAAAGGTCATGTGATGGTGCTTAACCTGTGGTATTCTGGTTGTGGACCGTGCCGTGCCGAAATGCCTGAACTATCAACGTGGAAGGAACAATTCCCTGATGTCATGTTTTTCTCTGCTACCTACCATGATGCAGAGGTTGTCCAAAAGATAACTGAAAAGCACCATTTCACATGGACACACCTCGTTGAAGCCAAGGATATGATGTCCTGGATTGGGACCGAAGGCTTTCCCTTTACAGTGGTTGTCGATAAAATGGGAATTGTCCGCTATGCCGTTCATGGCACAAGCCAGGAAATACGCGCCGAACTTATTGCAAAAATAAAAGAAGCAGAAGAAATATAAACTGCGGCTAGCGGCCGATGCAGTAGTAAGTGAAGCCCAGTTCCTCAAGCTCGTTGCCGTCATAGACGTTGCGGCCGTCGATGATGAGCGGTGCCTTCATCAGGCTTTTGACGGTCTGCCAGGCGGGAATGCGGAATTGACGCCACTCGGTCAGCAGCATCACGGCATCGGCGCCCTTGACGGCGTCATACATGTCCAGTCCGCAATAGACTGAGCTCCAGCGGCGCTTGGTGGCATTCATCGCCACGGGATCATAGACGCGCACATGGCATCCGGCTTCCATCAGCAGGTTGATGGTGTCGATGGCGGGAGCGGCGGTCATGTCGTCGGTCTCGGGCTTGAAACTCAGGCCCCACAGGGCGACGGTCTTTCCCTCGAGGTCTCCCTTGTAGTGGTTGTTGAGCTTCTTGAACAGGATGTGTTTCTGTCGGTTGTTGACATTCTCGACAGCCTTGAGGATTTCCATGTCATAGTTGTGCTCGCTGCCTATCTTGATGAGGTCGTTGATGTCCTGGGGAAACAGCGTGCCGCCATATCCGCAGCCCGGGAAGATGTACTTGGGACCGATGCGGCTGTCGGTGCCGACGCCGTGGCGCACGATGTTGATGTCGGCTCCCACAATCTCGCACAGGTTGGCGATCTCGTTCATGAAGCTCACGCGGGTGGCGAGCATCGACGTGGCAGCATACTTGATCATCTCGGCCGTGCGGGTGTCGGTATAGATGACGGTGCGGTTATTGTGCATCAGGATGGTGCGGTACAGGCGTTCCATGGCCTGGCGCGCACTCGCCGTCTCGGTGCCGATGACGATGCGGTCGGGTTTCATGAAGTCCTTGATGCCGTTGCCCTCGGTGAGGAAGTCGGGATTGCTGGCGACGTCAAACTTGATGTCCGCTCCGCGTGCTTCAAGCGTCTCGCCGATGATTTTGGTCACGTGGTGGGCTGTTCCCACAGGGACTGTCGACTTGATGACAAACACGCTGTAGCGCGTGATGTATTGCCCGAAGTCCTTGGCGATGTCAAGAATCGGTCCCAGGTCGGTCAAGCCGTCGGCATCGGTCGTCGTGTCGATAGCGCAGAAGACGAAGTCCTGATCGATGAATCCCTTTTTATAGTCGCTCGAGAAAGTCAGCCGCTTGTCGCTCACGTTGCGCCCGATCATGTTGTCCAATCCCGGCTCATAGATGGGAATAGCCCCATAGACGAGACGGTTAATCTTTTGGCTGTCACGGTCCACACAGGTCACGTTCACACCCAGGTCGGCAAAGCAAGTTCCGCTCACCAGACCCACATATCCTGTTCCTACTATCGAAACATTCATAATAATCGATTTTATGCTCTGTTATAGCTTACTAACCTATTGAATTTGCAAATATAGTATGATTTTATTAAAAATTCTTGTGTTTTCCATTAAAAATTGCTAAGTTTGCCCATTCCAAAAACGAATTGTTTTTCACTCAGGAAATTAACTTGTTTAACCAAATAAAAGAATTATTGAAACTATGAAAAAGTATTTAGCTGAAATGGTAGGCACGATGGTCCTCGTCCTGATGGGATGTGGCGTTGCCGTTAGTCTGGGTTGTAACCCCATTACCAACATCCCCGCTGTTGTGGGTACCGCGCTGGCGTTCGGTCTGGCTGTCGTTGCCATGGCCTACACCATCGGCGGCATCAGCGGTTGCCACATCAACCCCGCCATTACCCTGGGCGTGTTCCTGAGTGGCCGCATGAGCGCTAAGGATTGCGTCATGTACATGATTTTCCAGGTTATCGGCGCCTTTATCGGTTCAGTTCTACTCTACCTGCTCACGACCAATGTGACGGGTATGGAAGGCACGGGTGCCAACGACTTGCAGGAGGGCGTTTCGGTCCTGGGCGGTCTGTTGGCCGAGATTATCTTCACCTGCGTCTTTGTTCTTGTTGTGCTGGGTGCTACTGCCAAGACCAACGGTGCCACCAACAACTTTGCTGGCCTGGCCATCGGTCTGTCGCTGGTACTCGTTCACCTCGTGTGCATCCGTTACACGGGCACCTCGGTTAACCCCGCCCGTTCGATTGCTCCCGCCGTCTTCCAGGGCGGCACCGCGCTGACTAACCTGTGGATCTTCATCGTCGGCCCGTTCGTCGGTGGTGCGCTCGCAGCTTGCATCTGGAAAATCATCGACTGCAACTGCGACAAGAAACCCGAGGAATAAGCACGTTTTACTTTAAATTTATCAAATTGACGGGGAGTGGCAAATACCGCTCCCCGTCAATTTTGATATCAAGGAATAGTGTTGGCTCAATTGCTGTTGAGCAACCTATTAATGAGTATGATGATGTCAGAAATATTGGCTACGCCATCATCGTTCATGTCGGCGTTAGCAAACGCGTTTGGTGACAAATCATCTTCCAAAAGATAGTTGATTAATAGGGTCGCGTCACTGACGTTGAAATCGCCATCACCGTTCACGTCGCCAGGCTCAGGGGAGACAATCGCTTGGATGTTGCCGAAATTCTTCCAATAGTCTGCATTTTGATAGGCAGACACCGATGCCGCTGGAACGTAAAGCGTGGCCTGGTTAATGTTGGAATACAAGAATGTACTGGAAGAGACAGCAGGAGGTGTCGTCGCTAGACAGGTGAGGCTCGTCAGATGGCTGCACAAAGTAAACGCATAATGACCGATGGACGTGACACCGCTGGGGATTGTTAAGCTGGTTAATCCATAGCAGTTTCCAAAGGCATTGAGACCGATTGATGTGACGGTGTTGGGGATGTCGACGTTTGTCAGCCTCTCGCATTGATAGAACAGGTAATCCTCGATGGTTGTGACACCGTTGGGAATGGTGATACTGGTGAATTGTTTGCAGTTAGCAAACGCATATCTGCCGATTGTTGTTACCGCGTTTGGGATTGTAATATTGCTAAGATTGCTACAACCATAGAATGCCCACTTCCCGATTGAAGTGATGTCGTCATGGAGGGTAACGCTGGTCAATGCCTCGCCTCCCTCGAAGATATGGTCCGGAACCGACGTGATGTAACTGGGAAAGACCACATCTGTGATTTCAATACCATTCAAGAACAAGTGCCCAGCATATAACAGGGGGTTGGATTGTTCATCACCGAATGGAATGTTGAACCAAGCATCTAAATCTGTAATATCGACCCTGGTCAAGTTCCTGCAGCCGTAGAACGCATATCTGCCGACTGTTGTGAGGGTTGCGGGAATGTTGATGCTCGTGATGCTGGAACATTCATTGAACGCATTATTGCCGATTTCGGTGACGTTGTCGGGGATGTGAACGTTAGTCAAACTTGTGCAATAGTAGAATGTAGCTGCACTGATAACCGTGACGGCGTCGGGTATGTTGACATCAGTCAGGTTATTGCAGCTACTGAACGCATGTATGCCGATGGCCGATACTGAGTTGGGAATGCTCACACGGGTCAATTCAGTGGCTCCCATAAATGCGTGGTTACCGATAGCCGTGACGGGATAAGTTGTGCCCTCGTAGGTCACTGACGACGGGATTATCACTTCGCCAGAGTACTGATATTCGTTGTTTGCCGAGTGGGTTACTGTGGCTTCGTTGCCGTTGATGTCGTATAGAATGCCGTTCACTTCGAAGTCGTGGGCCAGTACTGTCGCCGGCACCGACAGAGCCACCATCAGGATAATTGTTTTAAATAACTGTTTCATAGTCATGAGGGTATATAGGGTTATGATGATAATTTCTTCCAAATTTAGGCATAATCTCTTAAATATACAGATTTGTCTCAAAAAAATAACGAAAAACAATGAAAAACAGTGAACGAAGTCCTGTGGTTGTTTGTGAAAAACGATTTATATGCCCTCAGAAATCTCAGATTTTTCAGTTGTTGCTTCTCCCACTGTCGTCTAACGTCTAACGTCTAAAGTCTAATGTCTAACGTCTAACGTCTAATGTCTAACGTCTAAAACCTCCAAGAACAAAAATCTTCGCTAAAAAATGTGAATTCTTTTGTTGGATTGGCAGATTGTTTGTAATTTTAGAGCGCTGAATAGTGAGACTTTTTTATTAATCATATCCAATTAATTAATTTTACATTATGAATTACAAGATTATTGACATTGAAGGAATTGGGGACGTATATGCTCCCAAACTGATTGAGGCGGGAATTGAGACGGTTGAGCAGCTGCTTGACGCCTGTGAGGCCCCCACGGGACGCAAACTGATTGCCGAGAAGACCGGCATCAGCGAGAAACTGATCCTGAAGTGGACCAACCATGCCGACCTGTTCCGCATCAACGGCATCGGCCCGCAGTTTGCCGAGCTGCTCGAGGCTGCCGGCGTGGATACTGTTAAGGAACTGCGTCACCGCGTTGCCGCTAACCTCGCCGCCAAGGTTGCCGAGATCAACGAGGAGAAACACCTGTGTGGCCGTGTGCCCGCCGAGGTCGAGATCCAGAAGATGATTGACCAGGCCAAGGAACTTCCTCCCCGCATGACCTACTGATCGAGGCCATCAGCCCCAACATAACAATTAGGGTATGTCAACGATGAATGACATACCCTAATTTGTTTTTTTGGGGTCTAGGGAAGGGAGCTATTTCACTTTTGTGTAAAGGATATAGTCACTTTCGTCCCCGCTATTACCATAAATGTACAGGAAACCGTCTCTAATTTCGCCCGTACCCTTAGTGGTCTTGCCATCTTCGGTAATCTTGATGACAATAAGGCCGCCGTTTTCGGTCCAGGTAAAGGGTGCTTCCAGAATAGTCACTTGGTTATCGGTGATCCAGATGAGGCCTTTATGAGTTGAGTCGAACTTGATATGGAACAATTCGTCTTCAGGGCCATTGACTTCAACCCATTCTCCAATAAGTTGTTTACTGAAAAAATCGGGATCGCCCTTGTCGTCTCCACATGATGAGAACAGCAAAGGCATCATTAATGTCATCAATAATAGTAACTTTTTCATCTCTTTTAAGTTTTAAGCTAGTTAATAATATATTGGATGTCAGTTTGTTGGTATATATTCAGGCAATGATATGGCCGTTGGTCTAACCTTTAGCTTGGCCTAGCCAAAACCTGCAGGGTTAATGCAAAAAATTAGGTATGGCAGTAGGAGTGGTCAGGCAAGCGTGAGCTCGCCACAGAGGTCGCTGACCATGTATTTCTTGACCATGCCGGGGGAGTACTTCATGCCGAAGAGGAACATCATCTTGGTGATGGCGGCCTCGCTGGTCATGTCGGCACCTCCGATGACGCCTGCGTCGAGCAGGGTTTTGCCGGTCTCATAAAGGGAGCAGTTCACTCCACCGTTGACACACTGGGTCACGTTGACAATGACCACACCGCGGTCCACGGCCTCCTGGATGCACTTGATGAACCAGGGGTGGCTGGGCGTGTTACCCGCGCCAAAGGTCTTGAGGACGATGCCCTTGATGCCGGGCGTGTGCAACAGGTAGTCGAGCGTTTGCTCGGTCATGCCGGGATTGAGCTCCAGGAACATGACGTTGGGGTCCATGTCGGTGCACACCCTCAAGGGGCGCGGCGGCATTTTCCTCAATCTGGCCTCGTTGTACTCGATGTCAAGCCCGATTTCGGCCAACTGGGGATAGTTGAAACTCTTGAAGGCGTTGAAGTTGTCGGCACTCATCTTGGTGGCACGGTTGCCGCGCCACAGGTAGTTCTCGAACAGGATGGCGACTTCCTGCACGCGCGGGCGCCCCTTCTCGTCGATGGCGGCAGCGACCTGCAGGGCGGTGATGAGGTTTTCCTCGCCGTCGGTGCGCACCTCGCCGATGGGCAGCTGCGAACCGGTGATGATGACGGGCTTGCACAGGTTCTCGAGCATGAAACTCAGCGCCGATGACGTGAAGGCCATCGTGTCGGTGCCGTGCAGCACGACGAAGCCGTCATAGCGGTCGTAGTGTTCCTCGATGGCCAATGCGATTTCGCGCCAGTGCGACGGATCCATGTTGGAACTGTCGATGGGCGGATTGAACTGGATGTTGTCGATGTCATAGTCCAGCTTCTTGACCTTGGGCACATTGTCCATCAAGTGTGAGAAGTCAAACGGCTGCAGGGCATGGGTCTCGGGATTCTCGATCATGCCGATGGTGCCGCCGGTATAGATGATGAGTATTTTAGGTCGGTTCATAATTTATGCTGATGGTATGGTATACAAATGGTTAGTTGTTGGTTTCCTGTTCAGCCATGAGTTTGCGGCCGCGCGCAAATGCCTTGGAGAAGAACACCATGTGGTAGTCGAGCGCGCTCACCCAGTAGTCCCAGCTGTGGCGGCCGGGGCGCACGGTGAAGTCGTGGTCGATGCCTTGCTCGACGAGGTAGTCATGCAGGGCGATATTGTCCTTGATGAAGATGTCCTTGAGACCGTCGTCGATGATGATGTTCTGGGCGGGCTTGAGGGTGCTGGCCTTCAGCAGGCTGGCCAGTTGATAGACCGAGTGCTCCTTCCAGAGCTGCTCATTGTCGGCATATTCGCCCAAGCGCTCCTTGATGCGCCAGTTGTTGGGATACTTGGTGATGTCGGTGCATCCGCTCATGCTGCCGCAGGACCAGAACACGTCGGGGTGCTTCCATGCCAGTGACAGGGCACCGTGGCCGCCCATGCTCAGTCCCGTGATGGCGCGCATATAGCGGTTGGGATAGGTGCGGTAGTGTCTGTCAATATACTCGACGAGCTCCTTGCTGACGTAGGTCTCGAACTGCATCTTCGGGTCTACTGGCGAGTCCAGGTACCAGCTGTCCTGGCCATCGGGGCACACGATGATGCACTCATACCTGTCGGCCAGTGGCTTGAGGTCGGTCTTTTCCGACCAGTCACTGTAACAGCCCATCGCCCCGTGCAACAGGTAGAGCACAGGATAATGTTCGTCGGCAACGTGTTTGCCAAAATACTTCTTTGGCATGACGACGACGTTCTTGATTGGGCGGCCCATCGCCTGGCTCATCACCTCGATGGTGTCGACTTGAATGTTGGTCTCCTCATCGGGTGCGGCCATTTCGATGGCGTCCGGCTTGCTGGGCGTCGTGTGCGCACAAGCAGTTGTCGCCATGAGCATCATGGCAGCAACCAGCGACAGCGATAACAATATGTTCTTTTTCATCACTTCTCTATTTTTTAGCGGGTCGTTTTTTCTTGAAGAAATCGGTCATCAGCTTGGCGCACTCGTCCTTCAGGACACCGGCGGTGACGACCGTCTTGGGGTGGAACGGGGCGGTACACATCGTGTGGCAGCCGCGCTTGTCGTCGCTGGCGCCATAGACGATGCGGGCAATCTGGCTCCACGCCAGCGCCCCGGCACACATCAGGCAGGGCTCTACGGTGACATACAAGGTGCAGTCGGTCAGGTACTTGCCGCCCAACGTCGATGCCGCAGCCGTGATGGCCTGCATCTCGGCATGGGCAGTGACGTCGGTGAGCGCCTCGGTCAGGTTGTGGCCGCGCCCGATGACGCGTCCCTTGCTCACGATGACGGCTCCGATGGGCACCTCGTCGCGTTCGAGCGCCTTGTGGGCCTCGTCAAGGGCCATGCGCATGAACTTCTGGTCGATATCCTCGTTTTTTATCATTCTAACATGTACACTTTGCGGACCGTATTGCCCACGCGCACGATATACAGGCGCGGTCCGGGCAGGCTGATCCAGTTGGTGTTGGCGGGATGCTCATACCACAGGTTGCCGTACACGTCATAGATGAGAATCATCTTTCCTCGGGTGTCGCCATCGATGCGGACGGCCCCACGCATGCCGATAATCGACAGCTGTGGCTCCTTCTCGGCCTCCACCTCGTCGATGGCGGTTGGTGGGGCGGAAGTGGCAACCAGTTGAAGTTCCTCGTCGTCATACATCAGCGTCGTGGGCACGACCAGATAATCGGTACTCAAGGCGCCGATGGGCAGGAAGTAGCGGTCGGCGGCGGTAATGGCCATCAGATAGCCGTCGGGGCCGTAGATCTTGTAGGCCAGGCTGTTGCCCAGGGTGAGCGCCGTCCAGTTTTGGCCCAGATGCTCTTGCTGCATGGTGGGCAATATCGCCAGTCCCTCGTCAATCCACAGCGTGAAGAGGTCATCATCTCCCCATACCGGGTCGTCAAGATAGCGGCGCGTCGTGGCCTCGTCGGGCAGCATCACGTGAATGCCGTCGCATCCCTCAAAGGCGTCGTCGCCCATCGTCAGCGGTGGGGTGGGAGCGTCGCTATAGACCTCGTTGAGGTTGGTGCAGTAGCCGAAGGCACCCTCGCCGATCCTCTGTAACGTGACGGGAAGGAACACGGTGCGTAATTGCGTGCAGTCCTCAAAGGCCCCCTTGCCGATGTCGGTAACTCCCTCGGGCAGAACCACATGGCTCACGGCGGTGCCGGCAAGCATATAGCGGCTCACGGCGGTCAATCCCAGTGGCAGGGTGATGCTGGTGAGTTCTTCGGCGTCGGCAAAGGCCGCGTCGCCAATCATGGTGATGCTGTTGGGAATCTGTATCTCGGTCACGCGCGACTGCCAGAAGGCACGCGGCTCAATCGCGGCGACGTCATAGTTGACGCCGTCACAGTACACCCTCTCGGGCAGGATGATGCAACCCTCATAGTGGTTCACACCTTCATAATAGGCCGGTGCGACAGCCACCTGGGTGTCGCTGATGATATTGTAGAAGATGCCGTTGGCCTCGATGTCCTGGGCCATGCCGTCAAGGGCATGTCCCGTGAGCATCAAAGCCGTCAGCAGCAATATGTCGGTTATTCTTTTTCTCATGTTATCATTCACGGTAATAAACACGCTTGACACGTGGCGACACACTGGTGAGAATCTCATAGGGGATGGTGTGACGTGCCTCGCTCAGTTGCTCGATGGGCACGTGCTCGCCGAAGATCTCAACCGTGTCGCCCACCTTGCAGGGAACGTCGGTGACGTCAATCATCACGGCATCCATGCACACCGTGCCGACGGTGGGGCATAATTTGCCGTTGACCCACATGTTCACCGCCCCGTTGCCGAAGTGCCTGTCAAATCCGTCGGCATAGCCGATGGTGACGGTGGCGATGCGGCTGTCCCGCTCGAGAACGCCGCGACGGCCGTATCCGATGGTCGTTCCCGCAGGCCACTCCTTGATGCTGATGATGATGGAGCGGAGCGCCGACACGGGCATCAGGGTATCCTCGCTGCCGTCGAACAGGGTGCGGATACCGTACAGGCCGATACCGATGCGCACCATGTCGTATTGCCGCTCGGGGAAACGCACGATGCCGCTGGTGTTGAGCACGTGCCGCATGATGTAGTGGTCAAAGGATTGTTGCAACAGGTCGCTGCACGCGTCAAAGTAGTCAAACTGGCTGCGGGTGTAGTCGTCCTGGGCGGGTTCGTCGGCAACGCTCAGGTGGGTGAACACCGAGGCCGGCGTGATGATGTCCTGGCCCTTGAGGAACTCGATGAGGGCGGGCAGCTGCTCGCGGGTGAAGCCCAGGCGGTGCATGCCGCTGTCGATCTTGATGTGGACGGGGAATCGCTTCACGCCGTATTTGTGACCTTCCTTGATCAGTTCGTTGGCCATCTCCAGGCTGTAGAGCTCGGGCTCCAGCTTGTACTGGAACATGGCCTTGTAATTGATGCCGTTGGGGTTGAGCACGATAATCGGCATGGTGGTGATGCCGGCCTTGCGCAACTCCACGCCCTCGTCATGGACGGCCACCGCCAGATAGTCGCAGCCGCAGTCCTGCAGCGTCTTGGCAATCTCGTAGCTGCCGGCACCGTATCCGCTGGCCTTGACCATACCCACGGTCTTGGTCTCGGGCTTGATGAGCGACTTGAAGAACTTGAAATTATGGGCCAGTGCATTGAGGTCCACCTCCATGACGGTCATGTGCTGTTTGGCCTCAAGCAGGTCGATGATCTGGCTGAAACCGAAGCGTGGGTCTCCCTTGATCAGGATGGTCTCGTCGTCAAAATCGCCCTTGGCAAAGTCGTTCAGGAATTCCTGGGTATCGTGGTAGAACCTCGCTTGAGGCAGGTCCTCAAAATACTGGTGGTAGCGGCACATCTCCTTGCCGATGCCCATGAGCCGGTTGACGCGT
Source organism: uncultured Bacteroidales bacterium (assembly GCA_902776955.1). Lineage (GTDB taxonomy): Bacteria > Bacteroidota > Bacteroidia > Bacteroidales > Muribaculaceae > Sodaliphilus. The sequence goes on from CACYSG010000054.1 coordinate 27,963, forward strand.
TTGGTCTTGAGCAACTCGCTCACGCGGATGTAGAGTTCATCGCCGCTGTAGCTCTCGGGCGCCAGGTCGCTCAGGATGACGGTGCACGGGCGGTTGCCGGCGCGGCGCGTCATGAAGTTGAGTGCCGGCGTGAGGGAGTAGTAGTCGCTGGTGTAGCTGTCTACAATCACGGTGCAGTCGTTCACGCCCTCGATGACGTTGAGGCGCGTTCCCACGGGGGTGAGCGCCGCCATGCGTTGTGCGATGACCTCGTGGTCGAGCCCCAGCTGGAGCAACACGGCCAGGCAGGTGATGGCGTTGTCCAGGTCACGGTCGGCGGTAAACGGGATGGTTACCGAGCCGGGCTCGTCCTGGAAGGTGTAGTTAAGGGCGCTGCTGCCCTCGGTGAGCTTGGCGCACTCGACTTGCAGCGGGGCCTCGCAGTGGTTGCGCGACCACGACATGGCCATGGCCACATCGCTCTCGACAAGCGGCGCGATGGTATGGGTCACCAGCGGGTCGTCGGCGCAATAGACGACGGTCTCGCAGTTATAGAGTATCTTGGCCTTTTCCTGGGCTTTCTGCTCCATCGAGGCGAAGCCGTCGTTGTGCTCGCTGCCCAGGTTGGTGATGATGCCGATGGTGGGGCGTATCATCGCCTGCAGGTTGGTTGTCGATGTCCCACAACGACAGGGGAACACCGATTTGGGAATTATAGCTTCGCGGCGAACGCACGATGCGGTAATCGTCCTTCAACAGTTGGTAGAGCCACTCCTTGACGGTCGTCTTGCCGCGGCTACCCGTGATGCCGATGACCGGCAACTCACGGAAACGGCGGCGGTGGAACGTCGCCAGCGTCTGCAACGCGTCCAACGGCGACTCCACAGCCAGATAATTGGCGCCGGAGCACTCGGGCAGCGGGAAATAATCGCTGGCCACCACAAAGTTGCGCACTCCCTTGTCATACAGGTCAGGAATATAGTTGTGGCCGTCACCGGCATCGGTGCGCAGGGCAAAGAAAATGGTCTCTTGGGGTTGGGTGAGCGAACGCGAGTCGGTCAACAGCTGGCCCACGATGGCGTCCTCGTCAAGAATACGTTCCCAGACGGGTTCCAACACGATGCTTATTTCGGTGATAGAGTAGTTCATTAGTCTTTACTGTTTTTAAGCTGAGGCGCAAAAGTTCTGTGTCTGTTCTGTTCCTGATACCTATAGCATGAATGCTTGCAGCTCGGAATTATCGGCAAGGTAGGGATATTCCTTGATGAGGTTGCGAACGATGCCAGCGGTGTCGGTGTTGAAGCGTTCGACGGCCTCGCGGCTGGCGCTCATCGGGCGGTGCTGCAACCGTTTGTTGATGCGCTCACAGCGGGCCAGGGCCAGGGCGCTGCGGTCGTCGAGATAGGTGGCCTGGAACGCTTGCCAGATGTATTCCACCGCCACGTCGCTGGGATGTACCATGTCACTGGCGTAGAAACGGTAGTCGCGCAGGTCGTCCATCATGATTTCATAGGCCGGGAAATAGTCGCAATAGTCACGGTGGGCCGCTATCGCCTCGTGGATGGACACATGGAGCATGGCCTTGCTCAGCGAGTTGGTCGCCAAGCCGTCGGCAATATGGCGGATGGGGCTCACGGTGAAAATGATGCGCAGCTCGGGATTGAGTTCGCGTAGCTTCACAATCATGGTATCCAGTTCCCGGGTGATCTCGTCGACGGTCGCCATCTTGCGCTCGAATTCGTGCTGAGGCACCTTGTGGCAGTTGGCGACAATCTCGCCCGTGGACTTCAGGCGGTAGACAATGGCTGTGCCCAGGGTGATGGTGAGCAGTCGGGCATCCTTCAGGGCCTCGTGGCCCATAACGATGCGCTGGTTCATGCGGTCGAGCGTCGCCTGCTTGTCGGGCAGACTGTAGCGGGAATGAAAGTCGTAGTTGTTCCACACGCCGCCCTGCATGAACAAGTCCATTCCGGCAACGGGCGTGGCGTGCGTCAGTCGGTCCACAGCGCTGGCAATGCTCATGGGGTTGTAGAGGGTCCCCATGGGATTCACCGTGGCGCGGATGAACGCACCGCGCATCTTGGCACCGATGCTGTCGCTGAAGCACGATCCCAGCAGCACCACCTTGTCGCTGTGGTGCAGCCAGTCACGGTTCTCGCCCGTCTTCACTGTCGTCCTGAATTCCATTGCAAAATAGATAATGGTTGTTTTAACTTGCAAAGATAGTGTAAATATCGCGCAGAACAAAACAACTGGCCGTTTTTTGTGCCCTGGCGCGGAAAATGGTTTTGAAGTAAAACGACGATTTATTACGCGTGTTGTAAGTTTTTTAGGGAAATATTTTGAAAATTAATTTTATTTCAATAATTTTGTGAGTTGTTTAATATTTTGGCCTATGTCCGACAACCGTGAGAATAATCAAGGCTTCTGGTCGCGCGTTTTCCATCTCTACTACGATGGATTCCGCAGTATGACCGTGGGCAAGACGCTGTGGCTCATTATAGGCATCAAGCTGTTCATCTTCTTTGTCATCATCAAGATGATCTTTTTCCCCAATTTCCTGAGTTCCAAGTGCGACACCGACCAGGAAAAGTCTGAGTACGTCCGTCACCAGTTGATTGACCGTTGAATCACTATCTGTTAAAATTATAGACTTCAATCTTAAAACTATCACAATATGGAAGAATTAATCAATGTTGTTGACTGGTCGCGAGCGCAATTTGCACTCACGGCAATCTACCATTGGCTGTTCGTGCCGTTGACACTGGGTCTAGGCATCATTGTCGCCGTGATGGAGACAATCTACCTGAAGACCAAGAGCGAGAAATGGCTGGCGACAACCAAATTCTGGATGACCATCTTCGGGGTGAACTTTGCCATTGGCGTTGCCACGGGCATCATCCTGGAGTTTGAGTTCGGCACCAACTGGTCCAACTACAGCTGGTTTGTGGGCGACATCTTCGGCGCGCCGCTGGCGGTCGAGGGCATCCTGGCCTTCTTCATGGAATCGACGTTCATCGCCGTGATGTTCTTCGGCTGGAAGAAGGTGAGCCCCAAGTTCCACCTGGCGGCAACCTGGCTCACCGCTATCGGTGCCAGCCTGTCGGCGCTGTGGATTCTCGTGGCCAACGCGTGGATGCAGTATCCAACGGGCTGCGAGTTCAATCCCGCCACGATGCGCAACGAGATGACGAGTTTTGCCGCCGTAGCGCTCTCGCCCATGGCGATGAGCAAGTTTTTCCACACCGTCTTGAGCGCCTGGACGTTAGGAGGTGCCTTTGTGTGCGGTGTGTGCGGCTGGATGCTGCTCAAGAAGCGCAATTATGACCATTGCCAGCGCAGCCTCAAAATCGGTGCTTGGGTGGGCGTTATCGGCATCGTGTTGACGATGATCACGGGTGACACCAGCGCCATCACCGTGGCCAAGTACCAGCCCATGAAGCTGGCGGCGATGGAGGGCCTGTATAAGGGCGATCACGGGCAGTCGATTGTGGCATTCGGTATCCTCAATCCCGGCAAGCAGCCGTTTGACGACAAGGATCCTTACCTGTTCGACATCAGCATCCCTTACGGCCTGTCCTTCCTCGCCACCCACGATTACAAGGCCTTTGTGCCCGGTATCGAGGACATCATCAACGGCGTGAGCTATGACAACGAGGGCAATCCTGTCAACACCGTCTCCTATGCCGAGCGCATGGAGCGCGGCCGTCAGCTGCAGGAGATGCTCTCGCAGTACGGCTCGGCGATGAACAACGGTAGCGCCGTGGCACAAGATAGCCTCAAGGCGGCGATTAACGCCGACTTCAAGAACTTCGGTTATGGCTATCTCGACAAGCCCGAGGAGGCCGTTCCCAATGTGGCGTTGACGTTCTACACGTTCCACTTCATGGTCACCGTCGGCGGCTATCTGCTCGCCTTCCTGCTGCTGGCTCTGCTGTTTGCCTATAAGCCGAAGATTGTCGATAATGCCAAGTGGAAAAAGTGGTGGTATATCCTGGCCATCATCACCGTGCCGTTGACCTACCTGTGCAGCGCCAGCGGATGGATTGTGGCCGAGGTGGGCCGCCAGCCGTGGACCATTCAGGACCTGATGCCCAACAAGGTGGCCATCAGTGACTTGAGTGCTGGATATGTGCAGGTGACTTTCTGGATCTTTGCCGTGGTATTCACCGCATTGCTCATTGCCGACATCGGCATCATCTGCAAGCAGATTTCCAAGAAATCACAGACTGACTTAGACACCGTTAACGATTAAGGAAGGAGGAACCAAGACATGACAACATATAATTTATTGCAGAATTACTGGTGGCTCATCATGTCGGTGCTGGGCGCCTTGCTGGTGTTCCTGCTCATGGTGCAGGGTGGCCAGTCGATGCTCATCCACTATACCAAGCCCGACAAGCGGGCGCTGCTCATCAACTCGATGGGCCGCAAGTGGGAGTTGACCTACACGACGCTGGTGACCTTTGGCGGTGCCTTCTTCGCGTCGTTCCCGCTGTTCTACAGCACCAGCTTCGGTGGTGCCTACTGGTTGTGGATGCTCATCCTGTTCAGCTTTGTGATACAGGCTATTAGCTATGAGTACCGTTCCAAACCCGGCAACATCTACGGCTCGCGTTTCTACGACACGTTGCTGCTGATTAACGGCATCGTCGGGCCCGTCCTGCTGGGTGTGGCAGTGGCGACGATGTTCTTTGGCGCCGAGTTCACGGTGACCAAGAGCAACATCCTCAACGTCCAGGGCTCGTCCATCTCGCAGTGGGGACCCAAGCACGGTATCGAGGCCATCTTCTGCTGGAGGAACCTGCTGTTCGGCGTGATGGTGTTCTTCCTGGCAAGGACGCTGGCTTCGCTTTACTTTATCAACAACATCGACGACGAGGAGGTCAATGCCAGCCAGCGTCACCTCCTGCTGGTCAACGCGGGCGTGTTCGTCCCCTTGTTTGTTGCCGTCGTGGTGGTCATCCTCACCTCGGCCGGCGTGGGCTATGACGACAGCGGCAACGCCCAGTGGGTTGCCTACAAGTACCTACACAACTTCTTGTCGATGTGGTGGGCGCTGGTTATCCTGCTCATCGGCGTGGTGATGGTGCTCTTCGGCATCGGCAAGACCCTGATGAAGGGCGACTACAAGCAGGGCATCTGGCCCGCGGGCATCGGCACCGTGCTGGTGGTAATGACCCTCTTCTGGGTGGTGGGCTACAACAACACGGCCTATCTGCCCTCGCTGCTCGATGTCCAGAGTTCGCTCACGCTACGCAACAGCTCGTCCAGCGAGTTCACCCTCACCGTGATGAGCGTCGTGAGTATCCTCGTGCCCTTCGTGCTGGCCTACATCGCCTACTGCTGGTACAAGATGGACCGCCGCAAACTCACCAGCGACGAACTCAACAACACCGACCACAAGTATTAAGTTGCTGATTAGAAGATAATAAAGACAAGAAGGGCTATTGATTGCTTGACAATTAATATGATGTCCTTCTTGTCTTTATTGTTGTTGATTCATCGTTGAACTTCATGTGTTCTGATGGCAATTTGATTTCTGAAAAACTTGATACGATCACTCTCGTTTTTATACAATCCTTGAAAAACATAAATAATCGTGTAGTTTTTGGATGTGCCTTTGCGTCTAAAGGGTGTAATTAATAACTGAAAAAACCTATACATTATGGAACAAGAGATATTAAACATCGGGAAAGATGAACTTTTTGAGAGTATAAGGAGCGATTTCGCCAAACAGGCTAAACTAAAGTCCATACTCTTTTGCCCTTTCTGCCTGATTCTAGGAGGCAAGCTTCTATATGATACTTTTCATCATGCTGCTATTGTTTACCAGCTAACAATTTCTGTATTTTTCTTCCTCTTGGTTCTTATTGGAGCTGCTTGGATAAATTGGTATCACAAAATTGCTAAAACAGACAATGCGCAAGAGTTTCTTACTGTTTATGATAAGAAAAAGATAATTGAGATTATTTCAATAGTCGTTGGCTTACTTGCTCTTGTTGGCATAGTGATATCAATAACATCGGAACTCTCTTTTGAACCCCCATTGATAATTACGCTGATATCCATCGCTGTATTGATTCCTACTGTGAAAAAGAAGGAAATCAACCGACTGCGTGAACTGGTCAAAAATACATAAATCTCACGTTTGACAAAAACGACAGGCGGGAGGTATGTCATAATTCAACCCCTAGAACAATTAGAGGCTGTTACAAAACTCTTGTCTCATTTTATAACCGCCTTGTGGGCGGGAAATTAAGCAAATTAATTAATAAAATTATAATAAATAATTGAATAATTTAATTTTATACATAATTTGTTTAATTTCCCGTGCGATAGCACGGTTATATTGCCGAGTCGCAATTATGACACACGCTCGGCGCGTATTCGAGGGATGGGGACAGCTCCCCTCCTCGTCATCCCCTCACCGTCAATCCTCAAGAGCATATTGGCTTTTTTGTTCCCAATGATAGATTACCGTGTCATCATTAAGGTAAATTCCATGATTATAGCAATTTTTGCGGAACGTATTCCATAAAAATAGCGATTTTTAAGGAATATATTCCATAAAATTCTATATATTTTTGGATTTTATAGGAAATCAAATTATCTTTGCGCTAGAAAAAATGATTTTGATATGATTAAACGCAGTATTGAAGAATTTATCCGCAAGCAGCTATTTAGTGGGAGAGCTGTTGTCATCATGGGTGCAAGGCAAGTTGGCAAAACCACATTGTTGCGCCAGTTGCTGGCATCTGAGGACAAGGTCTTGTGGATGAATGGCGATGAGCCTGATGTAAACAACTTGTTTGAAAACATCACATCCACACGCTTGAAGGCTATTATTGGGGCTTCTCGTATCGTTGTGATTGACGAAGCTCAACGAATAGCAGACATCGGCATCAAGTTGAAATTGATCACCGACCAGTTGCCCGAAGTCCAGCTGCTGGCATCGGGTAGTTCGTCATTTGAGCTGGCCAATAAAATCAATGAACCGCTCACGGGCCGCAAATGGGAATTCAAATTGTTCCCGCTCTCGTTTGCTGAGTTGGTTGCCGATTCCAACCTGCTTGAGGAGAAACGTATGATACCCCATCGGATGGTATATGGCAGTTATCCCGATGTTGTGACACATCAAGGCAATGAGATTGCCATCCTGCGCGAACTCACACAAAGTTATTTGTATAAAGATATCCTTGAGTTTGACAAAATCCATAAACCGGACAAGCTGGCTAAACTGTTGCAGGCTTTAGCTTATCAAGTCGGCTCGGAGGTTTCCTTTAATGAGTTGGCTCAATTGTGCGACCTGGATGCCAAAACTGTTGCCAATTATGTGACCATTCTGGAGCAAGCCTACATCATATTCCGCTTGGGGTCTTTCAGCCGCAACCTGCGCAGCGAGTTGAAGAGCAGCCGCAAGATATACTTCTATGACAACGGTATCCGAAATGCAATCATCGGCAATTTTGCCCAAGTAGAGAACCGTGATGATGTGGGAGCCCTGTTTGAGAATTACGTCATCGCAGAGTGCATGAAACGCAAAGAGTACACAGGCGACTACGCCAACAGTTGGTTTTGGCGCAACACTGCGAAACAAGAAATCGACTACATTGAGGAAAAGGACGGCCAAATCAATACCTTTGAATTGAAATGGAATCCCAAACGCAAATGTTCGCAGCCCTTGTCCTTCCGTAACGCATATCCCAAAGCCTCGTTCACCGTTATCCATCGCGACAATATCGAGGATCTGCTCCTGTTCAGATGACAGAGCACCCTTAAAGAATTGGTCATGAAAAGAATTAATTGTACCTTTGCAGCCTAAAAAAACGACTACAATCATGAATGTAAAGGTTAACGATATCGTGCGGTTCCTCAACGACGTGGGAGGCGGCCGCGTGTCAAGGATTGACGGCAAGACCGTCTATGTAGAGGACGAGGATGGCTTTGAGCGCCCCTCACTGGAGCGCGACCTGGTCGTCGTGGGACAGGCTGGATCCAAGGCGTCGGCCTATGACCGCCCGCTGGACATTCGCACGCGGCTGGTGGAGCCCGACAAGCCCGCTCCTCGGCCTGCAGCCCCCGAACCCGAGCCCATGTTGCCCATCGAGGAGACCCCCGAGGGCGAGGTGCTCAATGTCGTGCTCGGCTATGAGGCGCGCGAGATTAAGCATCTGAACACCACCACGTTCTATGCCTCGCTGGTCAACGACTCGAACTATTTCCTGTATTTCACCTATATGACCCGTGGCGACGGCGAGGGCGAATGGATTACCCGCTATCACGGCATCGTGGAGCCCAACATCCAGTTGCAGCTCGAGGAGTTCGGTCATGACGACCTCAACAGCATGACCCATATCGCGGTGCAGTATGTGGCCTTCAAGCAGGGAAAAGGCTTCAAGTTGAAGAATCCGGCCCTCGTTGAGCAGCGCCTTGACGTGACCAAGTTCTACAAGTTGCATTGTTTCCACTCCAACCCCTACTTTGACGTGCCCGTCATCGCCATCGAGATTGTCACCAACGACCGTCCCGCGCGCATGATGCACATCGACAGCGGCGAGCTGGAACGCGCCATGAAGGATAAGAAACGCATGGACCGCCCGCAGCGCAAACCCGTGCAGAAGAAGACCGACCCCAACGGCATCATCGTCCAGGACCTGCACATCACCTCGCTGCTCGACAACCTCGCAGGCATGACGCCCGGCGCCATCCTCGAGTACCAGATGGACAAGTTCCGCGAGGTCATGGACGCCAACTTGAAGAAGCACGGCCAGCGCATCGTCTTCATCCACGGCAAGGGCGAGGGCAAACTGCGCCAGCACCTGCTTGACGAACTCAAGCGCCGCTACCCCCGTTGCTCAGCCCAGGACGCCAGCTTCCGCGAGTACGGCTTCGGCGCCACCCAAGTCACCATCCACTGATTTTTAAAAACAACTACAACAACTCATACAACAAAATAAAAGAAAAACAATAAATACAATAAGTACAAATAATTGGTTTTCAACAGTTTGTATTTATTGTTTTCCTTCTGTTTATTTCAGGATGGGGAAGCGGAATTGGCGCAGTTGTTGTTCAAGTTGTTTTTCCTGGCCGTCGCAGTACTGGTTGCACAAGGCGTGGAACTCGGGGGAGTGGTTCATGTGGGTGAGGTGGGCCAGCTCGTGGCAGATGATGTAACGGATGAGATGTTCGGGTAGGAACATGAGGTTGCGGGATAGTTGGACGACCTTTTTTGCCGTGCAATGGCCCAGTTTGCGCATGCCACGGCCCACTTCAAAGCCTGCGGGCTTGAGGCCCAACTCGTCAGCCACGCGTTGGGCGAACGGCAATAGGACGGCATGGGCTTGAACGTCCATGGCACGCCCAATCACACTGGAAAGGGTGCGCTTGACGTTGTCGTCGTCAAGATTGGCCGTTTCATGAACTTGCAGGTGCAACGTATCGCCGTCCCAGTGGTTGAGTATGTAGCCTGTCATGCGGCTCTGTGACTCAATGATGACTCGGCACTTGTAGCACTCGATGACTTGCCCCAAGTGGAAAGCTACCGAGTCTGGTCGAGGAAATGTGCGCAACTGCTCACGGTTCATGTCCACCATGCGTTGCAGGTCGGCCACCGACACGCCCAAGGGCGCCCGCATTAACAGCAGGCCATCGGTATGATAAGTGAACCGCACCGAGGTCATACCCCGGCGCAGTTCCACATATATCTTCCCAAATTCCTTGTCCTCGATATAGCCCTTCATGGCTAGTGGGTCGAATTGGTCAAATTAGACTAATTGGTCCAATAAGTCCAATTGGTCCAATGCCTGTTTTAAAACTTCGTGATGCCCATGATCTCGCGAACGTCGGCAAGGGTCTTGCCAGCACGGGCGCGGGCACGCTCGGCACCCATCTCCAGCACGCGGTGCAGATAGGCGTCATCGTTCTCGATATCCAGGATGCGCTCGCGGATGGGCGTGGTCAGCGCCACGATGTCCTCGGCAATCTCCTTCTTAAGGTCGCCGTAGCGGATGGAGCAGTTGTTGTAGGCCTCGGTGAAGTATTCCACCTTGTCGGGGGTGCCGACGAGTTTGAGGATGGTAAACAGGTTCTGTACCGGCTCGGCCATAGGCATATTGGGCTCGGTGGGGCCGCCATCGGTCACGGCACGCATCACCTTCTTGCGGATGGCCTTCTCCTCGTCAACGAGGTAGATGCAGTTACCCTCGCTCTTGCCCATCTTGCCGCTGCCATCCAGGCCGGGCACCTTGACGGGTGCGCTGCCGAAGTTGAAGTTTTGCGGCTCCTTGAAGTATTCTGTCTTGTAGAACGAGTTGAAGCGGCGGGCGAAACGGCGCGTCAGCTCCAAGTGCTGCTCCTGATCCTTGCCCACGGGCACGAAGTCGGCACGCTGGATAAGGATATCCACAGCCATCAGGGTGGGGTAGGTCAACAGGCCCGCATTCACGCGCTTGTTGGTGCTGGCACCGATGATTTCCTTGGCCACGTCCTCGTCGTCATCGCCCTGAGTGGGAGCGGTGATACCAAGGGCCTTACGGGCCTTGTCCTTGAAGGCGGCGGTGCGCATCAGTTCGCCGATGCCCACGTGCATGTTGAGCAGCAGGTACATCTCGCTCACCTCGGGCACGTCGCTCTGTACAAAGATGGTGGACTTCTCGGGGTCCAATCCTGCTGCCAGATACTCGGCCAGGATGTGGCGCACGTTGGTGTGCAGTTCCTTGGGGTCGGGGTTGGTCGTCAGGGCATGCAGGTCGGCAATGAAGTAATAACTGTCATACTTGCCCTCGTTCTGCATCTTTACAAAGTTACTCAATGCGCCCAGGTAGTTGCCCAAGTGCAACTGTCCTGTGGGGCGGATTCCGCTTAAAACAATCTTCTTGTTATCCATATTCTGATTTTTTGTATTTTCAATTAATAGACTGCAAAGGTAATGCAAATATTGTCAATACAATGTATAAGTGCATGAGATTTTCAATTGACGCTATCCTAAATTATAGGCAGTCCGAAGCAAATTATTGCTGGCTGTCGATGATTTCAATTTCGAAGATGAGGGTTTCGTTGGGGCCGATTGCGTAGTTGATAGAACTGACGCCATAGGCCAAATTGCTTGGGACGACAACGATTGCCTTGCCGCCGGGCTTCATGAGTTGCAGTATTTCGGAAACGCCTTCAATCTGAAATTCGATACTAAAGGGCATGAGTTCGCCTTCGCTCGAGTCAAACACGGTGCCGTCAAGGTGCTTGCCCACATAGTTTCCCACATAGTTTCCCTCATTATCTTCGGTATAATTCTTACCCTTGCCCTCCTTCAGCATTTTATAGGCCAGACCGCTCTTGGTGAACTTGAAACTCTTGTCCTTGCGTAATTGTTCCATATAGGCCTCGCCGGCTTTCTTGTTGGCGATACCATCGGGAGAAAGTCCGGCGACCCTTTCTATCAACGAGTCAATTTTTTCATCCAGTGTTCGATACTCTTCTTCGTCGAAGGATTCGACACTCAATCCACTGATTAGGTGCTCCATAAAGAGGCCTTTGTTAAGCGGCATGCATGCTCGCCTCTGGATATCATCAAATGTTTGAACGATTTGGAATCCCACTTGTTCATCCTCGGAGGTTTTATCGTATTCCTGTTCAAAGCCGTATTCAATGCCTTTGATGATTTGTTCAAAGTTGTATTCAATGCTTTTGAAGAACTGTTCAAAGTCTGCGTCTGGCTCGCTAAAGATGTTGCGCAACTTGAAACCATCCATAGTGCCCATTGTGCTGCTTAACGAGTCGATTAAGGCGTCGCTTGGGCACTCGCTGTTGGAATTGATTTGCTCCAAGAAATCATTCATTTTTACGTCCATGGCGTATGCTGTGAGATCGTCAATGGGATTCTCGGTCAATAATTCAGCCTTCAGATGCTCTAAAAGCAGTTGTTTGTTGAGATCGCAGCCATGGTCATTCCTGAACTCCTGATTTATTTGGGCTAACGTTTGTCCGAACAGCTTTCCGAAGATGAAATATTTGTCCTCTGGGCTATTGAACATCTGGTTGATGGTTTTGGTGACTTGTGCGATATGGATGTCTGCATCAGGAAAGCCGCGCCATTCCTTGCCTAATTCAATTCCATAATAGTCGCCGAGAATAATACTCAGCGAGTCGACGGCCATGGTTGCTTCGGGCGAAATGGACTGGTATTCAGTATTTTGATTCTCGATTTGGGTGATTTGTCGAGTGGTGTGGCCAAAGGCTGTGAATGCCACAAGGGTCATCACAACAGAGTAAAGGAGTCTTTTCATCATAGTATTATGGATATTTTAAATTAGGATGATCGATGCTACAAAGATACGCAGCGCCCAATGTTCAACAACGAGTGAATTTGTTAAACATCGTTAAAGCCTGTGTGTGTATTATGGCGGAGTGCCGTTTACTCGACCATCTCCAGCAGTTGTTGGGCGATGCCTGGACAAGCCGCGAGGATGCAGATGCCGTGGTCCTCACGGTAACGCTTGACGAAGGCCCCAGCTTCCTGGGCGATGAGTTCGCCGGCACAGGCATCCCACTCCTTGAGATTGAGTTCCCAATAGCCGTCGAGCCAGCCCGCTGCGACATAGCACATATCCATGGCCGCTGAGCCCAGGCGCCTGACTCCCCTCACCCGAGGCATCACACGGCCCAAGGTA
>CACYSG010000055.1 GCA_902776955.1 uncultured Bacteroidales bacterium
CATCGTCATGCAGGTCTCCAGCGGCAACTGGCTGATGCCGCTCTCGCCCGAGTAGCCGGCGGTGTTCTCGCCGGGAACGTCCTGTTCAAAGATCTGGATGTCCTCGCCGGGGATAGGCACCTCGTGGTGATTGTTACCAATCAGGCAGGCGGGTTGCAGGCGGTGGATGAGCGCGTACTGCTCGTCCAGCTGCCAGTCAAAGGGGGTCGGGTCGGTGTCGTGCTCCCACTTGCCGTCAAACCAGATGGCGCCCACGGGGCCATAGTTGGTCAACAGCTCGGTCAACTGGTCGTTCATGAACTTGTAATAGTGGGGCCAGTCGTTCGTTGACGGGTCGTGTGGCAAATCATTCTGATGGCGGCCCAAGGGATAGTCCAGACGGTGCCAGTCGAGGTGGGAATAGTAGAAGTGCAGCTTGATGCCGTGACGCTGGCAGGCATCGGCCAGTTCCTTGAGCACATCGCGCTTGAAGGGGGTCGCGTCAACGATGTTGTAGTCGCTGGCCTCGCTCTTGAACATCGAGAAGCCGTCGTGGTGGCTCGTCAGCATCAAATCGGGAGGGATAGAAGCCAGCCGGCAGTTGGGCATACTCGTCGCGGTCGATGCGCTTGTTGTGCATCACCCACTCGCCGTCGGCCAGCATCGAGTAGACGCCCCAGTGGATAAACACGCCCAACTTGTTGTCCTGGAACTCCTGCCGAGCCTTGAGGTTCTCCTGGCTGGGCACATACTGGGCCTGCGCGGCCACACTCCCGATCACGGCCATCAACAGGGCCATGGCTGTCTTTCTAATAGTTATCATGCTTTTATCTGTTTTTTCTTCTTGAACAAACGGCGGATTCTCACGATGAGCCACGTGAGCAGCAACAGGGCGGCGATGAGGGTGCCGACGGCGATGCCCAGGTACCACGGAGCCTTGTCGAGCAGGTCGCTGAAGATGGGCGAAATGTACTCCCGCATGAGCGGCGCGATGAGCCGGCGTTGGTTGCCCAGGCGGTCATTCTCGACCTCCAATATGTCTCTCGCAATCATCATCGATGCGCGCTGGGTGGTCTCGTAGGCCGGCCAATGGTGCCCTTGGATGCTGGGGTTGCCCGTCGTGGCAAAGTTCACCCACATCTGCTGCACCCGGCTGGCCAGCAGCGTGTCGGGTGCATTGCCATCCTTGATCTGACGGCCCGTGTTGAGCACATAGCACACCTCACAGCCATGGCAAGCGCCATAAACAGGCTCTCCCACAGGCTCCAGCCAAGTGTACATATAAGTTTTGCCGCCCGATGCGGCATGGCGCTGGGCCATCTCGATGGCGGGTCCGCGGAACATCAGTTCGTTAAGGAACTCGACCGATGGCGAACTGAATGAGGTATTGTTCACATCACCATCTGACAGGAAGCGATTGGCACTGCTGCGCTGGGCGCTGTCGAGCGACATGACGATGTAGCGGCTCCACAGCCAGGTGGCCATGTCGAAGTCCTCCTCGCCGCCCATGGCGTCGATCCAGTAGCGCGCCTCGTCGGTAGTGGTGCCGATGAGCATGTCGATGCCCGCATTGAAGCCGTCGAAGCGGCTGTAGGGATCTTCGGGAATCAACTGGCCGTCACGCTCGGGGAAACGGTAGAACTGGCCCACCTCGTCGTTGAGGGCGATGATTTCATCTTGAGAGAGGCCTTGGAGGTCGGCCACGGTCTTGGCTCCCGTGGCGTCGAGCACGCGCTGGGTGAGGCGCTGGCAGTCCTCACGGCTGCTGGTGAAGGCCACACTGCCGCTCTGCATGATGGCGCGGCGGAACAGGCCCTGGGCCTCGTCGATGCTGGCCAGCAGCGCCACACTCCCCGCCCCTGCCGAGTGGCCCATGATGGTCACGTTGTCAGGATCGCCGCCAAAGGCCGCTATATTCCTCTTGACCCATCGCAGGGCCTCGACCTGGTCCAGAAGGCCCAGATTACCGCTGCGTGCATAGGCCTTGCCGTCGGGCAACGACGAGAGGTCAAGGAAGCCCAGCAGGCCCAGCCGGTAGTTGACGGACACAAACACCACCTCGGGGTGCGCCTTGACAAAACGGTCGCCCCAATTGCGGGGATTGGCCGTGCCGTCGCACACATAGGAGCCGCCATGGATCCACACCATCACCGGGCGGCGGGCCGTGCGCATTCCACTGGCCGCCGTCCACACGTTGAGTGTCAGGCAGTCCTCGCCCTGGGGGTAGAGCGAAGCCGCATTGCCCTGGCTGCGCCACTGGATAGCCGTGTGGCCAAAGTAGCGCGCCTCGCGCACGAGGCGGCTGTCGGGCTCGGGCTGCGGTTCCCGCCACCGGCGGTCGCCGGTGGGCTGCAAGGCATAGGGGATGCCCTTGAACACGAGCAGCGTGCTGTCACGCTGGCCCACAAAGGTGCCGTTGGCGGCCTCGACGGCCAGCGAGTCGGGGTACTCGCCCTCAACGACCTCGTTCTCGCCATACAGCGCCGTCATCTCCGTCTCAAGCTGCGACGGCGCCTCGACCTGCGACGCCTCCTTTCCCCCGCAACCCGTCAGCGCTACCATTAACAGCAGATATAATGTAATACGTTTCATATCATTTCTTTAATTTGTTTGATAGATGAGCGCAAAATTAGTGAAAGTTGCGCATAATAGCAAAAAATCAGCCTTTGGCTCGCATTACCGCGAGAAAAAGTTGTACCTTTGTACCCAAATAACAAAAATTGAATGAATTATGGGACTGTTCAAGAAACTTTTCTCTCGTGAGAAGAAGGAGACGCTCGATAAGGGGCTGGAGAAGACCAAACAGGGTGTGTTTGAGAAAATCAAGCATGCCGTTGCCGGCAAATCGACGGTTGACGACGATGTGCTCGACAACCTCGAGGAGGTGTTTGTCACCAGCGACGTGGGCGTCGATACCACCGTCAAGATTATAGACCGCCTGCAGGCACGCGTGGCGCGCGATAAATATGTAGGTACCGAGGAACTGAACGAGCTGCTGTGTGACGAAATCTCACAGATGCTGGCCGACAACAACAATGCCGAGCTCGAGGACTTCACCGTGCCCGAGGGCAACAAGCCCTACGTCATCATGGTGGTCGGCGTGAACGGCGTGGGCAAGACCACGACCATCGGCAAACTCGCCTACCAGTTCAAGCAAGCCGGCAACAAGGTGGTGCTGGGCGCTGCCGACACCTACCGCGCCGCTGCCGACGAGCAGCTGGAGATCTGGGGCAACCGCGTGGGTGTTCCCGTGATCAAACACAAGATGGGTACCGACCCCGCTGCCGTGGCATATGATGCGGTGCAGAGTGCCGTGGCCCAGAATGCCGACGTTGTCATCATCGACACTGCAGGCCGCCTGCACAACAACGTGAGCCTGATGAACCAGCTCACCAAAATCAAGAACACCATGCGCAAGGTGCTGCCCGAGGCGCCCCAGGAGGTGCTGCTCGTGCTCGACGGCTCGACGGGCCAGAACGCCTTTGAGCAGGCCAAGCAGTTCTCGGCTGCGACCGAGGTCAACGCGCTGGCCATCACCAAGCTTGACGGCACGGCCAAGGGTGGCGTGGTCATCGGCGTGAGCGACCAGTTCCAGATTCCCGTGAAGTACATCGGCCTGGGCGAGCAGATGACCGACCTGCAGATTTTCAACAAGCACGAGTTTGTGAAATCGCTCTTTGGAGTGAACAAGGAATAATAGTAACTATAGTCACTATAGATACTATAGTCACTATAGATACTATAGGTACTATCGCCACTATAAAGAACTATCGCGATGAGGAAGAACAAGATCGACATCATCTCGCTGGGTTGCTCCAAGAACCTGGTGGACAGCGAGCAGCTGATGCGCCAGTTTGAGGCTGCTGGCTACAAGGTCGCCCACAACGCCAGCCGCATCGACGGCGAGACCGTTGTGGTCAACACCTGCGGCTTCATCGCCGATGCCCAGCAGGAGTCGATCGACACCATCCTGCGGCTGGGCGAAGCCAAGCGCCGGGGGCAAATCCGCAACCTGTTTGTCATGGGATGCCTGTCGGAGCGCTTCCGTGCCGACCTCATCGAGACACTGCCCGAGGTGGACCGCATCTACGGCAAGTTTGACTGGAAAAGCATGCTCGCCGACCTGGGCCACGCCTATCGTGGCGACCTCGCCCGCGAGCGCCACCTGACCACCCCCGACCACTACTGCTACCTCAAGATATCGGAGGGCTGCAACCGCTTCTGCGCCTTCTGCGCCATCCCGCTCATCACCGGGCGCCACACGTCGGTGCCCATGGAGCAGTTGCTCGACGAGGTGCGCCAGCTCACCGAGCGCGGCGTCAAGGAGTTCAACGTCATCGCCCAGGACTTGTCGTCCTATGGCCTGGACCTCGAGAACCGCATGATGTTGCCCGAGCTCATCGACCGCATGGCCGATATCCAGGGCGTGGAATGGATACGCCTGCACTACGCCTACCCCACCCAATTCCCCTATGACATCCTGCCCGTGATGGCCAGCCGCGACAACGTGTGCTCCTATCTGGACATCGCCCTGCAGCACATCAGCGACAAGGTGCTGACCAACATGCGCCGCCACATCACCCGCCAGGAGACCCTCGACCTGCTGGAGCGCCTGCGCCGCGAGGTGCCGGGCATCCACATCCGCACCACCCTGATGGTGGGCTTCCCCGGCGAGGGCGAGCGGGAATATGAGGAGCTGTTGGACTTCGTGCGCGAGGCGCGCTTCGAGCGCATGGGCGCGTTTGCCTACAGCGAGGAGAACGGCACCTGGGCAGCCCAGAATCTCGACGACGACATCCCCCAAGAGGTCAAGCAGGAACGCCTGCAACAGCTCATGGAGCTGCAGGAGGACATCTCGCTCGGCATCCAGGAGCAGAAGGTGGGCCAGACCCTGCGCGTCATCGTGGACCGCGAGGAGGACGACTACTACATCGGCCGCACCGAGTGGGACAGCCCCGAGGTGGATCCCGAGGTACTTATAGGCAAGGACAAGCCCCTCGACATCGGCAGTTTCACACAGGTAAAGATTACCCAGGCTCTGCCCTTTGAACTCATCGCGACACCCGTCTGATTCCATTCCCCATTAATTCCCATTAACCGCTTTTTTCCTAATCACACCTTTTCGGTAGGGGTATGTGCAAACGATTGCGCAATAATTTATAAAAATTATTGCTTTTTTGATAATGTATTGCAAAAAATATCTATAACTTTGAGCGACTTTCATTCAGTTTCAGGTTTAAAAGAAACAAACCAACTTTTTTGTTTAACTTAATAATCAAATTTACGTATCAAAGAAAATGAAGAAATTAACGTTAGTTTTATCAATGTTGATTGCGCTCATTGGCTTTAATGCTAATGCAGCTATTTACTTGATTGGTGACGCTCCCATGGGCGGCTGGAACTTCAATGGTAGCGCCGGCATCGAGATGGAAGACAATGGTGACGGTACTTACTCCTATGTAGTTACCATCGGCACCGCGACCTCACCCAAGACCGTTTATTTTGCATTTGCTGACGGTTGGGGTACTTCTTGGGATGACTTCAACAACAATCATCGTTATGGTCCCCAGAATGGTGGCCAGACGCTGACTGGTGATTGGGCATCAGTAGGCATGTATGGTGACCGTTCATTCAAATTCATGGGCACTGGTGAAGAGTACAAAGTGACTTTTGACCTCACTAACCTGCGTGCTAAAATCGAAGGCTATGTTGCCCCCGTTGAGATCACTACCTACACCGTAGTGACCGGATTGAATGATTGGGCAATCGATGAGGCCAACGACATGACCCTGGAGAATGGCGTTTACACGCTGTCCATGGAGAATGTTCAGCTTAGTGCCGGTACTTTCGAGTACAAGGTTGTCGGCAACCATGACTGGGGCAATGAGTGGCCTCAGGGCTATGGTAACAACTTCACCGAGGAAGTTGCCAGCAATGGCATCTACAACCTCACCTTCACCTTCGATCCCGCTACCGGCGAAGCAACCTGCGCTATCACTCCGATCCAGGAGCTTGACGACTACTACATCGTAGCCGGTACCGAGAATCTGTTTGGCTCGAACTGGTCTGCTACCGACGAGCTGAATAAGATGACCGAGGGCGAGGATGGTATCTTCACCTGGACCAAGACTGGTTTCGAGGCCACCGCTGGCACCGAGGTTCAGTTCAAGGTTGTTGCCAACGGCAACTGGGACACCTGCTGGCCTGCCAGTGACGAGAACGGCGACAACAACTGGTGGTATCAGTTCACCGAGGATGGTGTTTACACCGTTGTTATCACCTTCAACGAGGAGACCAAGGAGATCACCCTGAATGCTACCCGCACCGGTGACCTGCCCGAGCCTCCCCAACCCACCGTTGATCCCGTTTACATCATGGGTAACGTGAACGGCTACAGCTGGGATGCTATCAGTGGTGTTGAGATGACCTATGACCAGACCAACGAGGTTTACACTGCCGAGATCAACGTGGACAATGCCAACAATGGCCTTGGCTACTTTGGCTTCACCAAGAAGCTGGCTGATCCCGAGAGCGAGACTCCTTGGGACGACATCGAGGCATTCCGCTTCGGTCCCATGGGCGAGGGTGAAGGCAACTGGGTAATGACTCAGGAGCTGGTAGGTACCGACTGCGAGCTTGACCTCGAGGGCAGCTACATGACCATCGAGATCCCCGCTGGCGCTTGGACTGTTACCGTTGACCTCAACAACGGCCTGTTTAAGGTAAACGGCACTTGGCCCACCGACACTGTTGAGCCCACCGTTCCCGAGGTTTACCTCTTCGGTGACGTGAACAACTACGCTTGGGATCCCACTCAGGGTGTCCTGATGGACTATGCCGAGGGCATCTACAGTGGCGTGGTTACCGCAACCGTACGTGAGGGTCAGCAGGTAGCTTACATTGGCTTCACCAAGAAGCTCGCCGACGCTGAGAGCGAGACTCCTTGGGACGACATCGCTGGTTATCGCTTCGGCCCCATGGGCGAGGGTGAGAATTGGCAAATGACCGAGGAGCTCCTGGGTGTTGAGTGCGCCCTGGCTACCGACGGCAGCTATCTGTCAGTTGCTATTCCCGCTGGTGAGTGGACCTTCTCCATCAACCTGGAGAACAACACCTTCTGCATCAATGGTGAGTGGCCTACCGACACTGTTGTTCCCGAGCCCTACACTGGTGACATCTTCATCATGGGTAACGTGAACGACCTCACTTGGGACGCCATCAGTGGTGTTCAGATGACCTACGACGCTGAGAACGAGGTTTACACCGCCGAGATCAACGTTGCCGACGTGAACGAAGGCAAGGGTTACTTCGGCTTCACCAAGAAGCTCGCCGACGCTGAGAGCGAGACTCCTTGGGACGACATCGCAGCCTTCCGCTTCGGTCCCGTTTGCGATCCCGAGAGCGAGAACTGGGTACTGACCGATGAGCTGATTGGCGTTGACTGCGCTCTGGCTACCGATGGCAGCTACAAGAGCATCGAGGTTGCCGCTGGCAAGTGGATTGTTACCGTTGACATGGTTAACAACCTCTTCAACATCAAGAAGGCTGGCATTATTGGCGACGTTAACGACGACAACGTGGTTAACATCACCGACGTTACCATGCTGATCAATGCTGTCCTGAACGACAACTACAGCACCATCAACACTGCCAATGCCGACATGAACGGCGACGGTATCATCAACGTAACCGACGTTACCTTGCTGATCACCAAGGTTCAGAACAGCTAATTCCAGAAAATGAGAAATTAGAAAACAAATAATTTTTCATCCCATTATGGGGGCAGGACCGCAAGGGCACCTGCCCCCATTTCTTTGTCCCATCTCGATACCGCACCGCCGATAAAGTTTCAAACAACTATAACAACAAATGGCAACAACTACAACAACTTTTTTACAAGCATTCGCCACCCAAGCCCCCACACAATAACTTGAACCTGTAGAGACGCAAAATTTTGCGTCTCCATCGCCAGACGTTACAAAAATCGCGGTCCTATAGGATAATATCGCAGAAATAAAGAGGCAGTTGCAAAACTCATGTCTATTTTTGGTGATCGCGCTGCGCGCGAGAAATCAAAAAAAATTATTTATGAAATTATAATAAAAATTTCTTATATCTTGATTTTATACGTTTTTTTTGATTTCTCGGCCGCTAGGCCGATTTAAACTGCGTCTAGTGGAGTTTTGCATCAGGCGGTTATTTTTACAGGCGAAACAATTATGACACACCCACCATAGCCAGGCGTCACAAATTGCGGCCCTAGAGGCGCAAAAATAATGGGCCACCAGACATCCCGTCTAATGACCCAAAAACTAATACTTATATATTATAGACCCTTTGGCCCATAACTCATTGGTACTTGGGAGAAGGACCGTACTTGTTCGTCTCCCATTTGCTGTCGAACACCATGAAAATGATCACGATGATGCCCAGGATACATGTCACTAAACTTCCCATCACCATCACAGTGGAAGCCACGGGATGGGCCTGGACGCAATCTGCCATCATCTCCATCTGCTCAAATGGGTCTGTCACCGTGAGCATATCCTGAGCTATCGGCATCAACACAATCAACATTGACACCAATACCGCTACATATAAAATGGCCAGCACTAACACCCACCAGCCACTGCGGCCAGTGTCATGCAGGCGACGCGTCATTACGGCAAAATGGGGAATCACGAACACCAGAGAACAGAACAGCCCGATAAATGAGAGAGCCGGCACCAACAGGCCTCCATAGTTGAACACCATGGACACAATCACCATAAAGAGCACAAACCACCAGTACTCGCTGCGGCGAGCACGGCCCTTGAAGTCAAAGTACTTCTTGAAACAGGTCTTGACGGCCGTCACCGGGTCCAGCATCGGGCTAGCTTCCACACGCGGTTGATACTGCGGCATGGGCTGCTGCGGTTGATTAAACACAGGAGGTTGTGGTTGATTCTGTTGTTCCATTTTCTTGATATATTGGTTAAAACGGGTTCGGTTAAATAACAATACTCTTCACAGAATACAAAGGTAGACGTATTTTTCCACATTACCAAATCATAACCCGTTTTTTCCATAACAATCAGGTAAAAAAACACAAAATAAAAAACAAAGGCTTGCAGGCCGATAATGACTTGCAAGCCCTTTTCAATATATTAAACTAACGTGAGTCTTGTAGAGGATGACGCCTTACAGGTACTTGGGTGAGGGACCGTACTTGTTAACCCCCTTGTGGCTGTCGAACAGCGAGAACACAAGCAGGGTGATGCTCAAGGCTGCGTTGAAGATACCCAGGAGAGATAACCCCAGACCAGCAAAGGTAGATACGGCGAAGGCCTCTTTGTATTCCTGCAGGGGAAGCATGTCGCCATAACGGGTTCCCAAAATGCAGTAGGCCAGAATTTCAAATACGATAGACGCAACCAGACACCCTACCAACCACCAGCCGCTGCGTCCCACATCGTGCAAACGGCGAACCTGCACGGTAATGCTTGGAATGAGCAGAGCGAGACATACAAGCGAGCCCAAGAACGCCAGTAGGCCAGCAAGGGCCATGGGCCACATAATGGTTTCGTTAACGTCGACACCATTTAATGAATACCATGAGCTCACCAGGATGATGGGCAGGAAAAACACGAGAAGTACCAGCGTCAAAAATAACGAGAACCACCAGTACTCGCTGCGGCGCGAACGGCCCTTGAGAGTGGCATATTTAGAGAAGGCTTCCTTGATGGCCTGGCCGAAAGTCAGCCTGGGTACTACAGTCCCTGACATTGACTGTTGAGTCTGCTCGAAGTTTTGTTCTTGAATAGGTTCCATAATGTTAAGATTTTAAATTGTTAATATTCTTTTTATCTTTCTCTGCCCATTAGACGCAGAGCCTACCCTAAAAACTACAAAAAAAACCACAAAAAAATGATTTTTGCGGTTTTATTATAGCAAAATATGGATAGGCATGCGACCGTTTAGTCACCGGGGTACTTGGGAGAAGGACCATACTTGTTCTCACCAGGCTCACTGTCCTGAATGGTGAAAACCAGAATGACGATAGACAGCACTATCGATATGATGCTCAAGATACCGACCACCACCATCCAGGTCGGTGACAAGTTTTCATTAAAGCCTCTGCCTGCTGATTCAGAATCCAAAATCGGCTTCATCAAGGCGAAGTAATAAGAAATCACATAGACCAAGCTGACCGCAAATGATGCGACAATCCACCATCCGCTGTGGCCCGAATCATGCAAGCGACGCGTTTGGGCTGCATATGACGGGATGATAAAGATGAGTATCGGCACGAGCATGAGTGTACTTGATTTGACCATGGTTTTAACAGGACCTTCGTTGACACTTGAGAACTCAAATCCTACAGCCATGAAGAATGAGCTCAGGAAAATCCAAACCAGTGCCACGATCAAATAGAAGAGAATAAACCACCAATACTCGCTGCGGCGGGCACGGCCAGTGAAATCAAAGAATTTTCTTAAGCAGGTCTTCACGGCTTCGACCGGCTCCATCATGGGGACCGGCCTCACCATGGGTTGATACTGCTGATTGGGTTGTGGCTGGCCCGACGGCTGATTGAACATCGGCGGCTGAGGATTCTGATTCTGTTCCATAATGATTTGATTTAATAGTTATTACTATTTGGATGATCTACACGACGGGATTACTGATACTTGGGCGACGGGCCATACTTGTTCTCGCCCTTGTCACTGTCAAGCAACGAGAAGACGAGTATAACAAAACACAATACCAGACCACCGATGAACGGCAACAGAGCTATCATCCGTTGAGTTCCTGAGAGCGTCCTAAACATTGACTCGTTATCCATCAACACACCGAAATCAAATCCAGCCATGAACAGCACACTAAGGATTGAGATGGCTAACAGGATGTAGGAAACGCCGCTCCACCAGCCACTGCGGCCGATGTCGTGAAGGCGACGGAAAACCACGGCCATACTGGGGATGAATAACAGCACACAGGATGCAGCATCCATGAATTTCATATCAACAGCGAATATCAATATGCTATCGATAAACGAGCATACCATTCTCACCAAGCAGATGAACAGTACAAACCACCAGTACTCGCTGCGGCGGGCACGGCCGGTAAAATCGAAATACTTCTTGAAGCAGATTTTCACAGCTTCACCAAAGCTCAGGATAGGACGGCCCTGAGGACCGACTCCAGACTGATGATGGGACATCGTAGCGCCGGCAGGTATCTGATTGACAACAGGTTTTTGTTCGTTTTTCGGTTCCATAACTGTATAGATTTTGAAATGATTAAACTAGTTTTTCACTTATTAGACGCAGCCACCTACCAAAAAACTACACACGAAACTCACTTTTTTTGTAATTTTGTGGGCTCAATGAATGAAAAGCATATGAATCGACAACTCAAGATATGGCTGGAATGCTTCAGGCTCAGGACACTACCCGTGTCGCTCAGCGGCGTGATCATCGCCATCGGCCTGGCCAAGTGGCACCATCATTTCCAATGGGCACCGGCACTGCTGTGCCTGATTTTTGCCCTGTTGGCACAGATTGTGTCCAACACCGCCAACGAGTATTTTGACTATCTGCACGGCACCGACAAACCCGGTCGCGTGGGACCCAGGCGAGGCGTCACCGAGGGCGACATCAAGCCCGCGACACTCAGGAACGTCACCTTCGGCCTGCTCGCCGTGGCATGCGCCGTGGGGTGTTGCCTCATCCCCTATGGCGGCTGGTGGCTCCTGCCTGTGGGCATCGTCATCGCACTGGCCGCACTGGCCTACAGCACAGGTCCTTATCCCCTATCCTATCACGGCTTGGGCGAACTCACAGTGTTCATCTTTTTTGGCCTCGTGCCCGTCAACCTCACTTACTATGTTCAAGCCTTGAGATGGGATCCGCTGGTTGTCCTCACGTCTATCACGACGGGACTGCTCGCGGTCAACGTGTTGCTCATCAACAACTACCGCGACGTTGACGATGACCGCGAGGCGGGCAAGCGCACGTCGGTGGTCATCTTTGGCCGGCCGGCAGCAGCCCTGGCCTACCTCATCAACGGCTATGCCGGCATGGCGATGCTCACCGTGCTGTGGATTATGATTGGACTGGGTGGCGTGATGCCCTTGTGGACGCTTGTCATCCCGGTGCTCTACTTGGTGCTGCACACCATCACCTGGTACAAGCTGCGCCACCGCGACGGCGCCGCCCTGAATCCGCTGCTCGGCGAGACCGCCCGCAATATGCTCGTTTTCACCCTGTTACTCACCATCGTATTCATCATTTATTCAAACAACACCACTACCCTATGTCCCTGATTGACGAGATTCGCAACCTGCGCATTGCCGACTATGACTACCCCCTGCCCGATGAGCGCATCGCCAAGCACCCGCTAGCCCAGCGCGAGCAGTGCAAGCTATTATATTATAAATGTGGGGAGCCCATGCAGCAGCGACACTTCTGGGAAGTACCCTCGCTGCTACCCGAGCACTCGACCCTCATCTATAACAACACACGCGTGATTAACGCCCGCCTGCGCTTCCGCAAGGAGACGGGGTCGACGATAGAAATCTTTTGCCTCGAGCCCGTCCTGCCGCGCGACTACGAGCAGATTTTCCAGACCACGGGACACTGTGTGTGGCAGTGCCTGGTGGGCAACAGCAAGCGTTGGAAACAGGGCGCCCTCACCCAGACGGTCACCATCGACGGCAGGGACATCACCCTCGCGGCCACACGCGGCGAGCAGCGCGGCAACGCGTGGGAAATCGCCTTTGACTGGGACGGGCAAGACGGGCAAATCACCTTTGCCGACGTGCTCGATGCCATCGGCGAGATCCCCATTCCGCCCTACCTGAACCGCGGCACCGAAGCCAGCGACTCGACCGACTACCAGACGGTCTATAGCCATATTGACGGCAGCGTCGCAGCCCCAACGGCGGGCCTGCACTTCACCGACGAGGTGCTGGCCGAGTGTGATCAACGCGGAATCCGACGCCGCGAAATCACGCTGCACGTGGGTGCCGGCACGTTCCAGCCCGTCAAGAGCGAACACATCGGCGACCATCCCATGCATTACGAGTTCATCAGCGTGCCGCGCGACGTCATCATCGACATCATCAATGCTCCCGGCCCCATTATCGCCGTGGGAACCACGAGCGTGCGCACCCTCGAGAGCCTGTACTACATCGGCCAAATCCTTGAGGAAAACCCCGATGCCGACGAGCAGGCGCTCACCGTAACCCAGTGGATGCCCTACACCACCCCGTGCCAGATTTCCACCCGTCAGGCCCTCCAGAACATCGTCGATTATCTGGACCGCCATCATGCCGACACCTACATGGGTAGCACACAGCTGATGATAGCCCCGGGCTTTGAGTACCGCATCGTCAACGGCATGATCACCAACTTCCATCAGCCGCAGTCCACCCTGCTGCTGCTCGTGGCGGCCTTCGTTGGCCAGGACAAGTGGCGCCCGATGTATGACTATGCCATGCAGAACGATTTCCGCTTCTTGAGCTACGGTGACGCACAACTGCTGTTGAGATAAGAGAGAAGAATTAAGAGATAAGAGATAAAAGAGAAGAGATAAGAGATAAAAGTTAATAGTTAATAGTTAATAGTTAATAGTTTGCAGTAAGCAAAGAGAATTGTCATTGAAGATTCAGGACATCCCATCTTTTATCTTTTATCTATTATCTATTATCTCCTATCTTTTATCTCTTATCTCTTCACTCTTCACTAAATCTTTTCATCTATAAAAAATGGCGATTGGTCGCATTTTTATGCCCAATAGGGCAGAATGCGGCCTCATGCTGTATATTGGGGTTAAACGAGGCATCACTATTGCAGTCTAAACGACAAAGAGAATTAAATCATTTGTTGAACAATATAACACATTACGATTATGAAAACTTCTGTTAAAAACTTGATGATGAGCTTCGCGCTCATTGGATGCCTGATCATTGGTGCATCCGACGCTTCGGCCCAGGGCCGCGGTCGTTCACAAGGAGGCAGCACCACCAGCAGAAGCCAGTCGGCGGCTGTCTCACGTTCAGACAACACTAAAGCTCCGGCGGTCAGCCGTTCCAGCAGTTCCAGTAGCTCAAGCGCCAGTCGCAGCAGCTCGGCAACTCCGCAGGTCAGCCGCTCCTCGAGCACCAGCACTAGCCGCAGCAGCTCGGCAACTCCGCAGGTCAGCCGTACCTCGGATACCCGCAGCTCAAGCACCAGTCGCAGCAGCTCGGCAACCCCGCAGGTCAGCCGTACCTCGGACACCCGCAGCTCAAGCACCAGTCGCAGCAGCTCGGCAACCCCGCAGGTCAGCCGTACCTCGGACACCCGCAGCTCAAGCACTAGCCGCAATAGCTCAACCCCGCAGGTCAGCCGTACCTCGGGCGCCAGCACCAGCACTAGCAGCAGCCGCTCTCAGGGAACTGCAGTGCGCACCGACAACACGACCACCGCGCCTCAGAGCAGCGGTACTCGCACCGGCGGTGCCACCACCCGCGGCGGTAGCAGCAGCGGCAACAGCGGCACCTCGGGAAACGTAACCCAGCGCACCACGACTAACCCTGTGGCAACTCCCGGCTCGGCATCCATGCGTGATGACAGCAAGAAGGGAACCCGCCCTGGCGGAAACGGTGGCAACGATGGCAACGTACGTCCCGACAAGCCCAACGGTGGCAATCACGGCGGCAACGGCAATGTACGTCCCGATGGTAATGGGAACCACAGCGGTGGTGGAAACGGTCGTCCTGACGGCCACGGAAACCGCCCTGACGGCAACGGCAGGCCTGGTGGTAATGGCAATCACGGTGGAGGCAACCATGGCAATCACAGCAGTGACAACCATGGCAACCACAACGGAGGTCACCATGGCTACAATCCCGACAACCACTTCGATTACAGCAACCACCACTATCGCAACGATTTCCACAACAACTACACCAACCACAACTGGAGCCGTCCTCTGCCTCCTCCCGCACGTCCCTACAGGCCCGCTCCCCTGGTTTGGTATCGACCCGTGATCCCCACTGGATGGCACCCCTATGCTGGCGCACCGGTCATCGACCGCATCCTCGGCATCACTTTCGGAACGTTCTTTGACATCTCGCTTGACTATCTGTACTACAACGGCTACGAAATCGACGGCTATGCAGATAACATCATCTACCTGAGGAACGTGCCTCTGCTCAACCTCATCTGGGACGATGTCATGCTCTGCTACGATAGTGCCGGCAGACTGGTTAACGCGCAGTTCATCTTCCAGACTTCTCGCAGCAACCATTACCGCTACAACAGGGTATATAACAGCCTGTGCAGAGTCTACGGATCGCCCGTCATCAGCAACATCGAGGGAATCAGCTGGTATGGAGGCAACGCCACTGGATGGGTTACCCTTACCACGCACAACAACCTCGGACACTACTACACCACGCTGTCGATTGGCTACTAAACGATAAAATCACTCAATACACATAGCACGATTATCTCACACCCAGGGGGCGGACGGCAACAGGCCATCCGCCCCTTGATTTTGCACTTGGCACACATTCCCCTTTAAGCCGAAAATGCGGCCGTTTTTATGTGATCGCACAGGGGCTGTTCTGGCATAAAAAACGGCTCTTAAAAAGCATAGGATTTCCTATTTCATATCACATTGTAACCCTCTCATGCTCACATTCTCTAATCGTCTGAAACCGCCCGATTTCATCGATTTATATACCCTACCTAAAACAATAAGGCCATAATTTAACAATTTTTCATGAGATTTTTACAAATATTAGAGCAAAAAATTTGCTCAATCCCATCAATTACAGTAATTTTGCATCAAGTTTTTTCATAGGATTAGATTTTTAAGGTTTAAAGTGTACGCGTGTTGGGAAACAGGCGTACATTTTTTGTATCATTTCCCCCCTTGTATCCCCCGACATTTTTCACTACCTTTGCCCTGTCAATAGCATGTCAAATTATGGCCGATAGGATGACACGGGAGCAGCGGCATCGTTGCATGAGCCGCATTAGGGGGCGCGACACCAAGCCCGAGTTGGTGGTGCGCCGCTGGCTGTGGCGACGGGGCTACCGCTATCGGTTATATGTCAAGGCGCTGCCGGGGCGGCCCGACATCGTCATGCGCAAGTGGCGAACGGCCATCTTTGTCAACGGATGCTTTTGGCACGGACACGACTGCAACAAGCGCCTGCCCGAGACCAACGCCCAATTCTGGCAAGACAAAATCACGCACAACCGCGAGCGGGACAGCCGCAACCAGAAGCTGCTGCAAGCCGCCGGGTGGAACGTGATTGTCATCTGGGAATGCCAGCTCACGCCCAAGCGCCGCATGGCCACACTGCACGAGCTAGACCTCGAGCTGAGCCGCATCGTTCTAGCGCGAAACGGCGCGTCGCCCAAACCCTATCCC
Organism: uncultured Bacteroidales bacterium; assembly: GCA_902776955.1. Classification (GTDB taxonomy): domain Bacteria; phylum Bacteroidota; class Bacteroidia; order Bacteroidales; family Muribaculaceae; genus Sodaliphilus. Next base: position 16,390 of record CACYSG010000055.1, read on the forward strand.
GACGCTGACATCGAGTGGCGTGCCGCCGCCGAATCGGCCACCAACTACCGCCGTAAACCCGCCTCGGGGGCAAATCAAGACGAAAATGAACAAAAATGACAAAATGAAACCAAAAATGGTGCAAAATGCGCCATTTTTCACTTTTATATCATGAAAACTAAAGTTTTCAAAGTGCCTAAAAATTAGCCGATTTGACTCGCTCGAGGGGTGTCAAAAAAACGTAGCCAAAATATTTTGTCAGTAATAAAATAATGTCTAATTTTGAGCGCTTTTAAGGAAATCTGGCTGCGGCTGAACCATTAAAAGTTCACTTTCAATGCATTTGGCCCGCACCGTTTTTTTTTACTGGCAACCATCTAATTGACGACCTTAACGAACTTTTATTAATAATTTTTTTAAAAACGTTTTCTAACTCAAACAATGGAGATCAAAACGGCAATGGCCGGAACGCTTGAATCCGGCGACATTTTCATCCAGATTGCGCCCAACGACAACGCTGGACTGCACATTGATCTTGA
>CACYSG010000056.1:0-1333 GCA_902776955.1 uncultured Bacteroidales bacterium
TCGTAATAGTAATAGGTAGTGCCGAAGGTCAGCACCACATAGGCATCATAGTAACTGTCATACTCAAGTTCTTGTCCTAGGGGCACCGTGATCGTGTTGCCGTCGATGGTTCCCTCGACCCATGCGCCGGTCTTATAGCCCGAGATGGGATCCTGCATGTAGATGGTCACGCCATCGGGGGCATAGACGATGTTGCACTCACCGCTCTGGGTGGTCGGGGTCACATAGCCGCCATTGCCGTCAAGCGTCTGGCCCGAACGTTTGTAAACTTTCAACTCGCCCTCGGGTTGGGTGGTAATCATGTTAAGACTGTTACCCCTTGCAATCTTCTCGTTATGAGAAAGGGGACGATGATTCTTGAGGGCACGTTGGGATTTCACCTGCACACTGGCCGATGAACCAATGGCCAGAATCATTGCTGCTAAAATTAATAAAATCTTTTTCATAAATACTTAATTAAAATGGTTAGAAAATGGTTACTATTATGTTTATGTTTAGAATTTCACCACAAGGCTTGGCGTTGCAGACATGAGACGGATGACGGCCTCAAGATTTTGTATCGCAAAATTAAAAAAGGCCATTCTCTTTGGCAAGAAAATGGTCAGTGCCTGTGTTCTGTTTCACTGAAACAGAACTAAAAACCGTGTATTGATGGGCTTCTTTCAGTGAATCAAGCCCTCTGTCACCTGCTTATTTTCCCTTAGCCATCTTCATGAAATCAGATGGCGAAATGCCTGTGATGCGCTTGAATGTTACCGTGAAATTGCTGCGGGAATTAAAACCCAGATTTGCGGCGATGGCCTCAATGGTCAAGTTACCATACCGCTCGGTATCGTTAAACATGCGGCACGCCTCTCGCACTCGCTGCTCGTTGAGAACTTGCTTGAAACTCTTGCCGTAGCACTCGTTCAGCACTTGGGAGACATACTTATAGTTGCTGCCCACCTGGTCGGCCAACTGCTGTAGCGAGAAGTCGGGCTTGCAGATGATGCTCATGTCGTCCATCACCCGTTTAATCTGGTCAAAGAGACGGTCCTTGCTCTCCTGGTCAAGCAGACCTTGATACTTGGGGGCGCTCTCCTCCTGCTCGTCTCTTGGTTGCGCTGCCGGCACGGTATCGGCAACCTTGACATCAAGCAACTGAACATTTTTCTCATAAAGGTGCCTGATGTAACTGCGTTGTTTGATATTGCTGCGAACAAGTAATGCCAACGCAATCAGGATGATGGCGGCGATCAGACTCATCATGAGCAGTAACTGGTGGGTGCGTTCATGCTTGGCCTGAATCTGCTCCACCTGCTCATTGACGCGTCGCATCTCGTCGAGAAACCGC
>CACYSG010000056.1:1353-17874 GCA_902776955.1 uncultured Bacteroidales bacterium
AGCAAGCGCGTGATAGGTGTCAATCAGTTCGCTCTGCATCCCATGATTGACGGTGATTTCTGCAACCTGCTGCAGGCAATCAATAGCCTCTTGGTAACGATGCATGGCAGCCAGCACAATGGCCTTCTGCTGCATGGCTTTGATGATGCATTGCTGGCGGTTGGTGGTGACGTCCTGGGCCTTGGCCTCCATCTGATTATAATAGTCTAGCGCCGTTGCGTATTGCCCCGAGAAATATGCCTCGGAGGCTTGGCAAAACAAGCGCGTGCATTGCCACATCTCCACACTGTCGGTCAACTGCAGCTTCTTGAAACGCACAAGATCAGGCTCTATAAGCTTGATATCGCTTTTATTGCGCATCATATCCAGCAAGTTGTAAATACTGGTAACGGCTACATTCCATTCCTGCGCTTTGACCGCTACATCAAAGGCTTGCCTTGTGTTGTCCAGCGCATCGCTCGAGAAAGTCTCGCCAGCGTAGAGACTGTTGCGGGCATTGATGATTGAAGCCATGTTCAGGTATGCGTATGCCAGGTTATTGTCAAAGCCGTAGCGCCTGGACAATTCCATCGATTGGTTCAGGTTCTCGTAAGCCTTGTGATAGTCATAGTAATAGGTAGCATAGATGTAGCCCAGATTGTTGAGTGCCCTGGCGATTTGGTACATCTCCTTGCTCTCTTGATTATCGCTTTGGGCGCGGTTGGCAACGATACTATAACATACTATGGCGCTATCAGCCCATCCCTTATTCTGCAAGAAGTCCTGGCCGCGGTGCATCAATTCTTCAGTGGTAAACCGTGCCAAGCGGTTGTACTGGTTGACGTTATAGGCGTGGGCTCCCTGGGCGCTAACCGAAGTCAGGAGTATGAACAGTATGGCATATAGTTGCTTCATGTTTTGCTTTACTATCGAGTGTTACACGGCAATCGTATGGTAGTTATGGGCTCACTTCAATCATTGTCGTTGATGATAACAACTCATTGATGTTACAAAGGTAATATTTAATGTAACAACAGCATGAAATCAAGAGACAATCTTTTTGAATTTACTGTTTCTTGTAGGTTTGACATTTGTGTGTTCTCAAGAAAAAAGGGACGGCTCCAGGCGATTAACTTAACAGCCTGGAACCGTCCCTTTGATGTCCTCTTGGTCCTATCCGTAATTCTCTATCAGGTACTTCACGAATTGGGGGTCACCGAAGTTGATGGTGCCTGTGTCGTGCTGGTTGAGTTGGGTGATTTGGGCCATTTCTTCGTCGGTCAGCGTGAAGTCGAAGATGTTGAAGTTCTGGGCCATGCGCTCCTTGTGGCTCGACTTGGGGATGGCCACGATGCCGCGTTGGGTGAGCCAGCGCAGGGCCACCTGTGCGGCGCTCTTATTGTATTTGGCGCCGATGGCTGCCAGTTCCTCGCTCTTGACGATGCCGTCCACGCCTTGTCCGCCCAGCGGTCCCCATGCCATCATCTTGGTGCCAAACTCATCATGGATCGGCTCAATGCCCGTTTGCTGGATCATCGCGTTGCACTGCAGCTGGTTGACCATCGGCTTCACGTCCACATAGTGGGCAAAGTCAAAGAAACGTCCTGCCTGGAAGTTGCTCACGCCGATGGCGCGCACCTTGCCGGCACGATAGGCCTTTTCCATCGCGCGCCACGAGCCGAACACGTCGCCGTAGGCCTGATGGATGAGCAGCAGGTCGATATACTCGGTCTGCAGTTTGCGCAGGCTCTCGTCGATGCTCTTTGCGGCCTTTTCCTCGCCCGCATTGCTGATCCACACTTTGGTCACGAGGAACAGGTCCTCGCGCTTTATTCCGCTCTTGCGCCAGGCATTGCCCACTCCCTTCTCGTTGGCATAGGCCTGAGCCGTATCAATCAGGCGGTAGCCCACGCTCAGCGCATAGCTCACGCAACGTTCACACTCGTCAGGGCTCACCAAAAACACGCCGTAGCCCAATGTCGGCATCTCAACGCCATTATATAACTTGATATATTCCATTTCAATTTTCAGTTTTTTAGTCCCTAGTCCTTAGTCCTTAGTCCTTAGTTTTTAGTCCCTAGTCCCTAGTCCCTAGTTGGCATCCGCCTACTCCTAATTTCTAATTTCTAATTTCTAATTTCTAATTCCTAATACCTTTCAGCCACTTCTCCACCTTGGCCTTATTGGTGCGTACCTCGTGGCCGTAGATGCTGAAGCCTCTCTGGACATTGGCGCCGGGAAAGGCCGCTTTCACGTCCTCCACGCAGTTGGCCAGGCCGCTGCCCTCATGGGTGGTGAACGGGATGACCGTCTTGCCCTCGAGGTCTGATGCGTGCTTCTTGAAGAAGGTGAACATCACCTGCGGATAGGTGCCCCACCACACGGGACCGCCGATGAAGACGGTGTCATACTGGCTCAGGTCCACGTCGCCCTCATATTCGGGCAATTCGCCGTTGTCAGCTTCTTCCTGCGCCAGCTTAATGAGCGGCGTGTAGGCCATGCCGTCATACTTGTGGGTCACAATCTCAAACTGGTCGGCACCTATGATTTCGCTGATGTAGTCGGCCACGATCTTGGTGTTGCCCACTTCGATGTTTCCTACCGAGTAATTGTCTCCCGCATGCGAGAAGAACACAACCAATGCTTTACCTTCGTTCTTCATAATCTCTTTTTTGTCGTTTTCTTCGTTAAGTCTATTATCGCTTTGATTGTTGCCGCTGCAAGCGGTAGAAACCAGCATACACAACAATGATGCAAGGATATATTTCAGATGCGTACCCATAACCTTGTGTTTAGCCTAATGCTTGATTGGTTGACCACTCGAAGTGCTGCTCACGCTCACTGATCCACCAGCGACCGTCAATCTTCTCATACTTGTCGTAGTAGCGAACTGCGTGTGTGGTGAGTGTATCCTTACCATCTTGCTCTGTCACTAGTGTCGCCAGTGCGTAGCATGTACCTGTGGCATGCGTTTCGTCTTCAAAGTCCACATTCTGCTGCCCGTTCATGTGGAATGACACCTTGGCGGCACCGAAGGCCTTGTATTGGCGAATCATATCCTGAACGTCGCGGGCCTGCATCCCCAATTTGTTGCCGAAATAAACATCGAGCTTGATGTCCGGACGAAAAATCTCAACGTAGCAGTCCTGGTTGTTCTTGTCACTCTCGGTTGCATAGAAATCTACTAAAGCCTTCAATTCCATGCGGTCTTGCATTCTGAATTCCATTGTTTTATAGTTTGAATTGTTGAACTTTTGACGATGCAAAATTACTACTCATTTCTAAGGCTGTGGTTTCACAAAAAGTACTATAATTTTCACTTTTTGCACAATTCGTTTGTTTCATGATTTTTTATGGTGTAAATTTGCGGTCATGAAGGTGGATTTTCTTTTTTCAGACGATTTCTACGGGATGAACGCCCCGCAACTGAGCAACACCTGTATGCACCTGCTGTGCACGGCAGGGGAGGGGAGTTTTGTGTTCAACGAGCATTGCTACCACATCGTGAAGAACGACCTGGTGGTGATTCCCATGCCCGACCGCATGAGCAACCTGGCCGCCCATCCCGACCTGCAGGTAGAGTGGTTTGCCGCCGACTACAAGTTCCTGCAGAACCTGTTGCCATCCAACAATTACAGCATCGGCGGCAGCATCTCGTTGAACCAGGATCCCGTTGTGCCGCTGACCGATGAGCAGGCCAGCCATCTGCTGGACGACTTCCGCAGGATTCGCGACCGCTTTGAGGAACGTCACCTGCAATTCTATGATCAGCTGATGGGCAGCTTGTGCCTAACCATGATGTACGACATATTTGAGGTCCACGCCCAGCGCGAGGCCACCGACACGCATACCGACCGCACCGCCTATATCGTCAAGCAACTCATGGCCCTGCTTGCCACGGGCATCAGCCGCACCGAGCGCGACGTGAGCTACTATGCCCAGCGGTTGAACGTGTCGCCCAAATACCTCTCGGCCACCATCAAGCGCGTGACGGGTCACAGCGTCACCTCCTACATCGACCGCCACACCGTACCCATACTCAAAGACTATTTGGATGACGAAAGCCTGTCGCTCACCCAGATAGCCGATCACATGAATTTCACCTCATTGAGCTACTTCAGCCGCTACTGCACCAAGCACCTGGGCCAGTCGCCCAGCAGTTACCGCCAGAGCCTGCAACCCAAGCGGTAACATCAACGATTTTCTTGTGTGAGGCCCTCCCCACCAGCGACCGGGGACGGCTCTTCTGGATGAAAAATGCCTGCATTTTTCGGACTGAAGAACCGTCCCCCCGTAACCTCGCAACCATGAGCAGCTTAGGGTGTCCGGTAAAATGCGGGAAATGCAGGTCGAAGGTCTGCACAAGGCCAGCAGGCCTTGAATTGTAAAAACACCATGGCGCGAGGGCCGTAGGTCCTCGTGGCTTGGTGAAAGAGACGCTATCCTAATTGGGCCCCGGAGGGGGCCACTAATGCTGGCTGTGAGTGGCCCTCTACGAGGCCCGTTCCGTTATGCACTGGTCCCCCAGGCCACACAGGCCGACGGCCTGTGCGCCCTGGGGCTATGTCAAGTCAAGGCCGTCGGCCTTGTGCAGGTCGTCGACCTGCTCGTCAGTTACGCTATGTCCCTTAAGCCCAAAACTCCTCAATTTATCTTTGCTCAAGGGACCACAACATATATCGGATTTTTTACCGTACACCCGAATGAATAAAAAGCACATATCCCTCACGCCTATACTCAGGCATAAGGGATATGAATCCATAATGATGATTGATTAGTGTCGTTGCTCTATTCCTCCAATCAACGGGAAGACGACAGGTTTACCACTTCTCGGTAAAGCTGGAGCGGCCTTGATAGTCAACAGTTCCCTTTTTCTCGAGCCAGTGCGTGATCAGGTCGCTGGTGGTCACGTCGCCGCGCACACCCTGGTCCTGGCGTGGGGAGTCGGCAATCGATGCCACATAGTTGTTGGTCACCACGCGGTATTTCTTTTTCATGTTGAGCTTCTTGCCATTGGTGTCAAAAAGCTCCAATTTCTTGATGGATGACTTGGAGGCGTCGGTATAAGTCACCACTGCCGTGCATCCGCTGGTAATGGGGAAGCGGTTGCGGTCGGCTTTGAAGCATGCGATGAGCATGTCATGGAGTTCTTTGCCGGTCAAGGTCATCACCACGGGGCAGTTCAAGAACGGGTCGAGGTTAAGGATGTCTTTCACCGTGATGGGACCTGCCTTGATGTAATCGTAGCGCACGCCGCCGTAGTTCTCAAGGGCGATGTCACACTCGCACTCCTCCAGCCAGGCGTCGCACATCATCACTCCCAGGGGGTCGTAGCCGTTGATGTCGTTCTTGAAATAGCCTACCACGCGCTCCATCTCAGGGCTGTTCTTGAAATGCTTGAGCAGCGCCTCGGCGGCTTCAGCGTGCCGGTTAGGATTGTTCAAATAGATGTTCTCAGCCTTTTTGCTCACCACTTTGCCGCCCTCAACCTCTAGGGTCGTGAGGGTGACGCGAGGCAACTGGTAACCGTTCTGGGTAATCAATACGCCACTGTGGATTTCTCCGCCTTCGAGCTGGGTGTGGGTGTGGCTGCTGATGATGAGATCATAGTACGGGAATTGTTTGGCCAACTCAATATCCACATCAAAGCCCACATGGGTCAGCAACACGTTGACATCGCACTGCTCGGTGAGCCATTTATACTGTGGGATTACCTCCTCGGGCAGTTGGAATGACAAGCCTTTCACGTTGTCGGGGTGGGTGTCGGGCAGACCGTTGTCTCCCACTTGAGTGATTCCCAGCACGCCGACTTTAATGCCCTTGACATCAAAAACCATATAGGGGCGCACTCTAATCCCGCTCTCGGGCGGACAGGTGATGTTGGCGGCAAGATAGGGGAAATTGGACAATGAAATCACCTTTGCTAGACCTTCAACCTTGGAGTCATACTCGTGGTTGCCCAGCGCCGAGGCGTCAAAGCCGATGAGGTTCATCATCGAGATCATAGGGTAGGAGACGGGCTCATAGAGGTCGTTGTAAGGGTTACCTGTGCGGTTGTCACCTGCCGAGATAACCAGTACAAACGGGTCGATGGCTCGAATACTGTCAACGATAGCGGCATATTGGGGCATCTTCTCAATAGCCGAGTGCATATCATTGGATGACAAAATCCTCACGGTCTCGCCATGGGCTATGCCAAAAAACGAGACCAATACTAACGTCGCGATTGACAAAAAGTTCTTTTTCATAATATTACTGGTATAAAATGTTAATGCTTTGCTTATCTTTTAGGGGAGCCGCGTTATCAAGCAGGTGCCCCCATTGGTCGGTAACTTGCAGTGATGATACTTGACTGATATCAAATCTGTTACGCACGGCCCAACGCAGTACCGCGTCACCGACTTTGGCACCCTTGAAAATTCTTATTTTGGAGTTGTTTACTATAATCGTCATGTTCAATTATTAAGATTTATGGTATCCAGACGCAAAACTCAAATTAAAAGCCTAAGTCACATGAACAACGGCCCAAAATGCCGCCGTCATTGCTGTCACGTTGCAAAGATAATCAATAATAGCGCAAAAAACAAAACGGACCCGACTGGATTGTTAAAAAAATTCCAGTCGGGCCCGCTCATTATTGAGCAGGTATATGCTTTACTGGGCTGCGGCGAGGAGTTCGGGGGTCAGGGTGGGCATGGCACCGTTTTGGGTGCAGACGTAGGCGCTGACCTCTACTGCAAGTTTGTGGGCCTCATGAATGGGCTTGCCTGCCAGGATGGCGGCGCAGAAGGAACCCGTGAACGAGTCACCGGCGCCAACGGTATCGGCCACCTCAACCTTGGGGGTTGCCTGGAAGGACATCTCGCCGGGCTTGAACACATAGGAACCGTTGGTGCCACAGGTGAGTACCAACATGTCGAGGTTGTACTTGCCCAGAATGAGCCAGCACTTGTTCTCCATGTCAAGGCCGGGATAACCGAACATGCGACCAATGATTACCAACTCCTCATCGTTGATTTTGAGAACATTGCAACGGCGCAATGACTCTTGGATGATCTCCTTGTTATAGAATTGCTGACGGAGGTTGATGTCAAAGATCTTCATGCAGTCGTCGGGGGTGGCATCCAGGAAACGGTGGATGTTCTCACGCGACACGACATTGCGCTGAGCCAGTGAACCGTAGCACACGGCACGGCAATTATGTGCAATCTCCTCGATCTCGGGCGTGAAGGGGATATTGTCCCATGCCACATTCTCCTTGATGTCGTAGGTGGGAATACCCTGCTCATCAAGCGTTACCTGTACGGTGCCGGTGGGATAGGGCACACGCGGCATGAGGTACTTGAGGCCATGCTCCTCGAGGGCGCTGATGGTCTCCTCGGCGAGTTTGTCCTCGCCCAGGGCGCTGATGGCGATAGCGTTGTCACTGCCCAGGAACTGCCCGGCATGATAGGCGAAGTTGGCGGGGGCACCGCCCAGTTTCTTTCCTTCGGGGAGCACATCCCACAGGGCCTCGCCCAGGCCCACTACATAACGTTTGTCCATATTCTAGTTTCTAGTTTAGTGTTTAGAGGGATTGAGTTGCTTGATATAGGTGAACAGGTAGATGACACCGATGGCCATCACTGCCACAGCACCTGCCTGGCCCACTGCATCGCTGGCGAAGCCCATGAACAGCGGGAAAATGGTGCCGCCGAACAGACCCATAATCATCAGGCCGGAAACCTCGTTCTGCTTCTTGGGCATCGACTCGAGAGCCGTGGCAAAGCACATCGAGAATACGTTGGAGTTACCGTAGCCCACGAGAGCGATAGCGGTGTACAGGATCCACTTCTCGTGACCGAAGAACATACCGCACATCGACAGGGCCATCATGATGACGCTGATGATGAAGAACGTCCTCATCTTGAGTACGCGCAGGAAGAACGAGCCCGTCAAGCAACCGATGGTACGGAAGATGAAGTAGAGTGAGGTAGCAAATGCGGCGTCGTTCAAGGTCATGCCCAGGCGCTCCATGAGAATCTTGGGGGCGGTGGTGTTGGTGCCCACATCGATGCCCACATGGCACATGATGCCCAGGAACGAGAGCAGCACGATGGGCTCACCCAAGAGCTTGAAGCACTCCACAAAGGTCGAAGGCTTGCCCTCGATTTTCTCCTCGTGGATGGGGGTTACTCCTAACAAGACAGCCGAGAATACACCTACCACAAAGTAGATGGCGAACAGCACGCGCCAGTCGAGACCCAGGCTGGGAATCACCTGCGTGGCTCCCCACATGGCCAGATAAGGCGCGAGGAACGAGGCGATAGCCTTGATGAACTGGCCGAAGGTCAACGTCGATGCCAGGTTGCCGCCACCCATCACGGTCGATACCAGCGGGTTGAGCGAGGTCTGCATCAGCGCGTTACCGATGCCCAGCAGCGAGAAGGCGATGAGCATCACGGCAAAACTGTTGCCGAAGAGCGGAATCAACAGCGAAAGAATCGTCACTGCCAGTGAGAGAAGCACCGTCTTCTTGCGGCCGATCTTGTTCATCAGCATGCCCGTGGGGACGCTGAAGATGAGGAACCAGAAGAACACCAGCGACGGGAAGATGTTGGCCACCGAGTCCGAGAGTTGGAGGTCTTCTTTCACATAGTTGGAGGCGATACCCACGAGGTCAACAAAGCCCATGCAGAAGAAGCACAGCATGACCGAGATGATCGCGATTTTGTTTGTCTTACCCATTGTTATTTAGTTTTTTGTTGTAAGTTTTCTGTTGTAAGTTCTCAGCCAAAAGCCGATAGCTAAAGGCTAACCTGATAAATCGTGGCCTTGCCGCCCTTGACCTTGAGGTTGGTGTAGGGGGTGGTGGGGAACACGAGGTTGGTCATCGCCATCTTGCCGTCGGCGTCAAAGGCCTCGATGCTGCAGCGGTCAACAAAGATGCGCAGCTGCTTGATGGTGCCGTGGGTGGGAGCGACGGTCACAGCGGGGAAGGCCTCGCTGAAGGAACAGTCACCACTGCCCGTGCGGTCCATGGCAAAGGTCTGCTTAGCCGCATCATATTTCATCACCACCTGCTCGCCATTGGCGTTGGACAGGGTCAACTCCATCGAGTTTTTCACGTCCACGACGATTTCGCAGGTCTCGGTCGGCTTCTTCACCTTGGCGCCGCGGGCTGCGAGCATCTCGGGCGAAGGCTTCACGCTGACGTAGGACTCCTCACCGTCGGTGAACAGGCCCAGGTCGCGGGGAATCGAGTTGGCGCTGCGGAACTGACGGGTGGGCACCTGGTTGGCATACTGCCAGTTGGACATCCACGCGATGACCACGTGGCGGTCCTGGGGCGCATTGTAGAACGATACCGTAGCATAGTGGTCCTTGCCGTAGTCCATCCACTTGGTGACCTTGGGCATCGACTCGCAGGTGAACTTGTGGCCGTCAAAATCGCCCACAAAGTACTGCGTGGCCGAACCGCCGAAGGGGCCGCCGGGGTTGATGTTGCAGATCAGTACCCACTTGCCGTCGATCTTCATCAGGTCGGGGCACTCCCACACACCACCGTGGTTGCCGTATTCCTTGCCGAAGGAACTCTCATACTTCCAGGTCTTCAGGTCCTTGGAACTGTAGATGTTCATCTCCTGTCCAGCGGCCAGAATCATGTTCCAGGCATTGATGTCGCTGTTCCAGAAGGGGTTCGGGTCGCGGAAGTCGGGCACGTCGCTCGTCAGCACGGGATTACCCTCATATTTCTTGAAGGTCATACCGTTGTCGTGCGAGATGGCGATGGATTGCGTCTGGTTCTGTCCAGCCGAGGTGTAAATGGCCACTACATCGTTGCCGTCGGTCACACAGGAGCCCGAGAAGATGGTTCCCAGGGCATCAGGCTCGATGGCGATGGGCTGGGGGGTCCAGTGGATCAGGTCGGTCGAGGTCGAGTGTCCCCAGGTCATGTTCTCCCACTGTGAGCCGTAGGGGTTGAACTGGTAGTACAAGTGCCACACACCATCCTTGTAGAACATGCCGTTGGGGTCGTTCATCCAGCCATAGGCCGGGGTATGGTGGTAGGCGGGACGGAAACGCTCGCGGTTGCTGTCGTCAAACGTGTCGGTCACACGCATCTCGCGCCAGCACACGAAGTCCTTGACGGCACCCGTGGTGCGGCGGTCGCCATGGAAGGAGATGTCCACCAGCACCTTCTTGTTGCCGTAGCGCTGGATGTCCAGCGGCACATAGTAGTCCACCTTGTCCACAGCAAAGCGCACGTTGAGTGTCTGCACCTGCTCGTTGTCCACAATCACGCGCACATAGGCGTTCTCCTCTTTCTCCTGCACGGGCAGCAACAGGTACTTGCCCGTAGCGTCGACACGCAGCATGGCGTGGTTCTCGCTCAATAACTGGGGGACCAGTGCCGTGGCCGAGAAGGCCACGAGCACTGCCGCCAGAATAGTTAATAATCTATTCATAATAGTAAAGGTACTGAATATTGCCCTTTTTTACTGGAACACCTTCAGGTCCGAGATGGTGATGCTGCCACCATAATTGTTGATGCTCCAGCAATTCTTCTGGATGCCGTAGATGCGGTTGGTGTAGGCACAAACGTCGTTGATGTACATCACCATCACCGAGTTGTCGGTGTAGATGTTGATGTGATAAACGTTGTTCTCGGGACGCTGGAACCAATAGCCATCGATACCCTCGATAAAGCCCTTACCGGCACTACCCTCCTGCTCGAAGTTCACCTTGCGGTGGTTCTCATCCTCGGGGTTGACCATCATCGTGTAATAACGGTCGCTGTTGGCACCGCGCACCAGCGAGATACCGAAGCGGTCCCAATTGTTGGAGGTGGTCACCGTGAACGAGATGTGGTTGCTGGTTCCCAGGCGGTTGTACAGTACAAAGGCATCGTCGCCCGAGAGCTTGCCGTTGACACCGCTCATCTGTGCACCATTGCTGGCCATCACCTTGACGTTCTGCTCCTTGTTGAACTTGGCAGCGATTGCGGGTACCTCACCCACGGTCAGCGTACCGTCGGCATGCTGGATGATCTTGTGGCATACCAGTGCGCCCGACCAGTTGGGCTCGCCACCGGCTCCCACGTTGATGTTCTTGTCGTGGATGGTGTTGCCGGTGCGGTAGGGGCACCAACCCCAGATGTAGCGGTCCTGGCCGTTGCTTGCCGTCTTACCGGCATAGAATGCGCGGGTGTCGAGGACGCCCTCATGGCCGTCGCGAGGCCAGTTGGCACCGGGATCGTTGAAGCAGGCCTTCAGGGCCTCCCAGGTGGGAGCCATCATGTACTTCACCTTGCGGCTCCATGATGCACGATAACCCTCACTGTAAACGAGGTACCAGTAGTTGCCCATCTTGAAGATGTCGGGGCACTCACACATGCGGTCCCAGATCATCGGGAAGTTGCCGACGTGTTCCCACGTCTTCAAGTCGCTGGACTTGAACTCGGCAAACTTCAGGTTGCTGGAGATGACCATGTGGTACAGGCCGTCGTCGGCAACAAAGATCTGCGGGTCGCGGAAGTCGTTGTCCGAGTAGCCATAGGTCGAACCCTTCAACATCCACAGGGCATCCTTGGTCCACTCCTTGAAGTCCTCGGAGGTGGCCCTCATCACGGCCTCGCGGCCATAACGGTCATGTCCCGTATAATAGATGTGGTAGATACCATCCTTGATGATACAGCAGCCCGTACCCAGAGCGGCATCCTGCTCGTCGGGAGAAGTGCCGGTGGGCAGTACCTCGCCCAGAGATTGATAGTTGGCGCAGTCGTCGGTCGATACGCCCCAGAAGGGGTGATAGTTGAACGCTGCATTGTTGTCAAACTCCTGCAGGTAGAGCACCTTGAAGTGGCCGGCCTTGGAATCATAGAAAGGCATCGGGTCGCCACAACGGCCGATGGCCGGGTTGTAGTAGGTCTGGAAACCTGCCTCGTCCACCGAGTTGAAGAATGCGGGGGTGTCCCAGTCTTTGGAAGGATCGGGGCCGAACTTCTCCTCGCTGCATGCCGATGAAGCGAGCATAAAGCAACACAGCATCAATACGCTGAAAATATTCTTGAACTGTTTCATGAGTCAATTAGTGGATTAAATAGTTGATAGCGTTCTTGGTCATAATCGCAATGTTCTTGTGGAACTTCTCGGTATAACCAGCCTCGTAGGTATAGGAATACCAGTCGTAGCAGCCCGAACCGATACAGATGATGCCACCCTTGCCCTCGCGAGCGGGATACTCCCAGAGCACGATAGCGCCGTCACCACCTACGCCGAGAACCTTACCGCCGGTGCGGTTGGTCCAAACGTCATAGTTGTCATAGCCACCCCAGTCGGTACCGATGTGGTACTGGGCAGTGGAGTTGGTGATGTGGTAACCGGCATCGGTGCAGTAAACCTCGTTGAGGTTGTCACCGGTCACAAGATTCTGATAGATGGGATGATCGTTCTGACCGTCAAAGATGCGGAATGTCCACGGGCCGCCGACCAGCTCGGCATAGGCTTCGTCCTGACCCCAGCAGTTGTTGGGCGTTGTCCACTCGTCGTCGCCGGTCGTGCCGATGAATGACGGCAGGTTAACGGCATAGCGGGTGAGCAGCAGGGCACCGCCGTTCTCGTAGAACTGGCGCAGCTCGTTCAGCGTGTTCATGGCGTCGGTAGCCTTGGCGACGAAGTTGTCGTGGCCATCCACACCGCCATCCACGTGCCAGTGCCACCAGATGAGCTTGCACTCCGACAGGTCGAGCGTGCCGGCGCGCAGGTCGGCAAACGAAGCATACAGCGAGCTCTCCACATTACCCAGCATCCACTGGCAAGCGGTCTGAGCCTCGGGATCAAGTTCGTTCATCGTGGGAGCGGAGCCCAGGAAGAGGGCCTTGGGCTTGCTGATGGCGATAACCTTAACGGTATAGACGCTCTCGGCCGAATTGTTCTTCACCGTGTAGGTGACAGGCTGCGAGAAGTCCTGAGCCACACCCGACGACGGGGTAATCGTAGCATTCTGGCTATAGGTAATCGTGGGAACCAGGCTGGTGATGTCGAGCGTTGCGGGAACATAGACGACAATCGACTTGGTCTCCTGGTCGATGCTACCCGTGTAGATGTCGTTGATCACAAACTCGTAGATGCGGGCCTCGTCGTGGAGAACCGACAGCGTCCAGTCCATATACACGTCGCCGTTCTTGACGTGGAGCACCTTGGCGGCGTCCATGTTGACGGTTTCGCCCTGGCGAATGTTGCACTCGGCACCCTGCGACATCTTCAGTCCCGTAACCTTCATGGCCGATGTCTCATAAACCTCGGGCAGACGGACAACGATGGAGCGTGAAGGCAGGTCGATGATTCCCTCGAAGTTATCCAGGGAGAGCTGATCAATCATGCAGTCGCCCGACAACGCCAGGTCGCTGACATTGTCTTCAGAGCATGAGCTGAGCATTGAGGCGAGTCCGCAGCAGGCAAGACACGCACAGAATATATATAATATCTTAGCTTTCATAATCATTGTTATTTTATTCTTCAAGATTTAACGATGTTTGCTCTGTGATTACCAGTTGCCAATGTTCTGCGTGTAATGGCCGTTAGAAGCCGAAATCTGGCTGAACGGGATAGGCAGGTACTCGTCCTTGTTTGCGGTGAAATGAGCGGCACTGTAAATGGCACAGCTGCCGATTTCCTCCGAGAAGTACTTGTTGAGTACCGTGGCGGCATCACCCCAGCGCACGAGGTCGAAGAAACGCTCGCTCTCCATACCCATTTCCAGACGGCGCTCCATCTTCACAATCTTGATGGTCTGCTCCTTGGAATAGCTGCCGGGATAACGGCTGACGTACATCTTCACGCCAAAGGCGCTGGGATAGCTGGAAATCATCTGGGTGCTGTTGGCGGCGCGGGTGCGCAGCTGGTTCACGAGTTCGATGGCTTGGGCTGACTGACCCAGCTGGGCATAAGCCTCGGCACGCATCAGCAGCACGTCGGCATAGCGGAAGACGATGCGGTTCATCGAGCTGGCCCAGTAAGAGCCCTTGATGAGGTAGCTGCCGATGAGGGCGGGGTCAACATTTTGCTTGAGAGACACGTAGTAGCCATACAGGCCGTTGCTGCGGCTCCAGATGCTGGTCTCGTCCATCATATAGTTGCGGTTGAACATGTAGGGCAGGCCGGGCATACCCACGGTGAGGAACAGACGCGGGTCGGCGTTGTCCTCGGTCATGTTGTAATCCGTCTCGTTGAAGTTGTCGAGCAGGGGAAGACCGTCGGCACCGGTGTGGTAGGCATTCACCAGGTTCTGCGAGGGCTTGTAGAAGTCGCAGCCACCATCGGTAGCGCCGGGAATGTTGGGCGGAATCAGGCCGTAGCTCCAGTTCAGGTTACCATAGGTGGAACCGTCGTTACGGGAGTACTGGATGGCCCAGATGCTCTCGATACCGTTCTCATACTCCTCCTCGGGACGGAAGTTGTTGTGGATGTCATCCTCCAGGCCATAGTGGCTGTACAGGCTGGGATTGGTGAACTCGATGACCTTCTGCAGGTCGTCCTGATTGATGCTCGTCACCTGGTTGGTGCTGATGTCATCCTGACGATAGGCCTTGTAGAGATAAACCTTGGCCAGGAAGGCGGCAGCGGCAGCACGGGTGGGACGTCCCTTGTCCTGCTGGACCTCGGGCAGGGTGTTATAGGCCTCAATCAGGTCGTCGATGATGAGTTGCCAGCCTTCGTCGTTGGTGTACTGCCTGTTGGACAGCTCGTTATACTCCTCATAGGTCAAGTTCTCGTTGATGACAAAGGGGATGTTCTTGTACAGACGCTTGAGCAGGAAGTGGCCATAGGCGCGCAAGAATTTCATCTCGGCCAGGCGCTGTTCCTTCATGTCGTAGCTGTCGTCGGTCTCCTTGAGCAGGGCGATAGCGCTGTTCACGCGTGACAGACTGTTGTACAACCTCACCCACATGTCATTGATGTTCCAGTTGGTGGTGAGTACACCCTGCTGGATCTCAAGCTGATGGAACACGTCACCATCGCTGGTACCGTTACCACCCTTATAGGCGTCATCACTACGGACGTCGAAGTTCCACATCGAGAATGATGAATTGATGTCCTCGGCCGAGGTGAAGATGGCATAGGCCGAGATGGCCATGGCCTCAGCGTTCTCGGGCGACTTTACTTGCTCGTCACTGAGTGTGGCTTGGGGCTTGTGTTCATCGAGGAAATCATCACAAGAAGTAAACAGCGTGGTGGCACTGCAGCAAATCAGACCGACACACAATATATTGAATATCTTTTTCATAGTGAATCCTGAATTTTAGAATGAAACATTAAGACCATAAGTGACATTGAGGGGGATAGGATAGCCGAAGTTGGGATTCTCGGGATCCACACCGGTAAACGACTTGCTCTTGATGGTCAGCAGATTCTGGGCTGATACATACATGCGCAGGCGGGAAATATGCAACTTGTCGCACACGCCAGTGCCAAAGTTGTAACCCAGCTGGATGTTGCGCATCTTGGCGAACGAACCGTTCTCCACAAAGTAGCTGCTCACACGCTTCTCGTTGTTGTTGTCCATCGTGCTGACAGCGGGAATGTTGGAGTTGGGGTTATTGGGGGTCCATGCGTCAAGCAGGCGGCGGCCCTTGTTCAGGTTGGTGATATTCAGACCTGCCCACAGGTCGGTCTCGCGCTTCAGGTCGCTGATCACGTCAACGCCCTGTACACCCTGCCAGAACATGGTGAAGTCAAAGTTCTTGTATTCCAGGTAGATGTTCAGACCCCAAGTGAAGTCGGGCACCGGCGAGTAAATCCATTTCTGGTCCTTCTCGTTGATGACACCGTCACCGTTCAGGTCTTTCCAGCGGATGCGACCCAGGCCGGCACCATTCTGGTCGGCGTGGTTGTAAATCTCTTCCTGGCTCTTGAAGATGCCGTCATATACATAGCCCACCTGGGCTCCCATGGGATGGCCCACAACGCTCTCGACGCCGTTACCGCCGAAGGTGCCGGCTGCTGCCAGCGTCTCGGGCAATTTGGTCACCTTGTTGCGATAGGTACCGATGTTACCGGCGATGTCATACTGGAAATCGCCCACGCTGCCGCGGTAGCCCACGTTCAGCTCGATACCCTTGTTGGTCATCTCACCGGCGTTGATCCACTGGCTGCTGCCCTCACCCATCACACCGATGCCGGGCATGTAAACCAGAATGTCGGTGGTCTTCTTGTAGTACCACTCAAACGAGCCGTAGAGCGCATTGCGCAGCAGGCCGAAGTCAAAACCGAGGTTGGTCTGGGTCGTGGTTTCCCACTTGAGGTTATCGTTACCCAACTGGTTGCGCTTGAAACCGCTGGGGAGCGTCTGGCCACCGTTGGTACCGGCGATGTCGTAGCTGGTACCGTAGCTCTGGCCACCGAAGCCGGCCTCACCATAGTTGCTCTCAAAGATGGTGTAGCGGGCAATGTTGGAAATCTCCTGGTTACCGGTCTGTCCCCATGATGCGCGCAGCTTGAGGTTGTCGAGCCACTCCATGCGCTTCATGAAGGGCTCCTCGCTGATGCGCCAACCGAGGCT
>CACYSG010000057.1 GCA_902776955.1 uncultured Bacteroidales bacterium
GGCGAGCGCATCGCTATGACCTGCATCAGCCCGGCCATCTTCAACCGCCACTATCCCGATTTGTCGGCCCGCTACGACGGTCTGCCCTTCGGCAAGGTGTTCATCACCCGCACGCTCTATGCCCTGTCATCTGGCACGAGCCACAGCGCCCAGTATGCGCTTGCCGCCATCATGGACGCTGCCAGCAACGGCGAGTACCACTTCCGCGACGACGTTATCGTCTATGGCGAGCGCGCCCACAAGCTCAAGGAGATTTTCACCCGCCACGGCTTCCGCATCGTCTATGGCATGGATGGTGATAAGCCCATTGCCGACGGCTTCTACTTCACCATCGGCTACGGCAACATGACCAGCGGTGAGTTGGCACGCGAACTGATGTACTACGGCGTGAGCGCCATCTGCCTGGCCACCACCGGCTCGTGGCAGGAGGGCCTGCGCGTGTGCACCTCGTTCATCCAGGATCACCAATATGCCATCCTCGACGAGCGCATGGCCATCTTCGCCGAGAACAACCCGATCGACTAAGTGAGGTTGAAAAAGAAATAGAATTAAGATGTGTTGTTAAGAAACTGTTTTTTTGATTTCTGAAACACGCACCCCTATGCGGGAGACGTCACAACAAGACGCCTCCCGCAATTTTTAACTCCAACCAATCTGAAATTCTCATAGATAACTAATTCTGTCGGCATATAATATTCAGAGAATCCAAATCATGAGCAAGTTGTCTTGTGAAACAATCTCTTCCAGCCTCGTTCAGATGCACAGGATCTGTAAAATAGATTGTATCGCTTCCAAACAAATTTTGATAATTCAAAGTTTTAATCTTATATGTTTTGGAAATGTCGTTGAATATAGCCCAAAATCCATTCAGATCAAAGTATTTTTGTCCATACTCAATATTCATTGGTGAAAATACAAAAATTAATTCTATATTCTCATTGGAGCATTCTTTAATAAAATGAATAAGTGTATTAATGATACTCGAATCACATTCGAGGGGTTGTTGAGTAGTAAAGCAGTTTTTATTAAAGCTCTTGTTTGGTGAAACAAACTTGGGCTTCCATTTTTTCCATTCCATGCAGGCAAGTTGAAAAATGACATTGTCCAGTTTTCCTGAATACCTAACAATTCTGTATTTATCATTAGATGATATTTCAGGACATAACGTTTTTAAGAAATTGAACTCTTTTCGGTTGAGATATGGCATCATTTCAATTGTGTACTTGGGATTATAGTAGTCTAAAAATGCCCAAGGCCCAATCTCTTGAATAATATAACTTGGCCTACTGTTTTGAGATAAATACGTTTTAATCATAACGTGATATTGATAATCAAATGGGTAACCACTCCATGCTATCTTTAAGCATTTTACACCCAACAACTGACTGAGTAGGCTGTCATTATAAGAATTGTCAGCTCTTGAGTTCCCAGAGATTAGTACATCTGCATTAATGTTCTTTGAGTTGTACACTTCATTAATCTGCCTATATGGATCAATGTGAGAGCAGGTGTACGACCTGTATTCAAAATAAAAGATCAAAGAATATATCACCAGTAGGCACAAGATTGCAAACCGTATGATTTTTTCAATAAAACACTTCATATGGATTTAAGCTATTAAAACTGAAAATAAATAAAGGTGCTGATAGTATCAGGCATAAAAGCGTATATTGCTAAAACCAGGATAAGATAAATACCCCATCGTAGACTTTTTGTTTTTATTGAGTCTATCACCAACGCATGTTGTTTACCCCTTTGTAGCCATTCAATTAATAACATCACAATACAATAAAGAAGAACGTCCGTCGCATATATAGACTTACCGGAATCAAACATTGTTGAGAACATTCGTGTTAAAAAACCATAAGCTTGCGTAAGGCTTTCAGCACGGAATATCACCCAACCGATAACCACAAAGGCAAACGTTGTAACTATTTGAGCCAACTCTTTAATAGATGGAATTATCTTCCCTTGTGCAACAATAGATGTGGTCTTGGTGTTAACACCAAGAATAATCATGAAAGATATAAGGCAAGCATGGTATAACCCCCAACAGATAAACGTCCAATTGGCTCCATGCCATAATCCGCTTATAAAAAACACAATCATTGTGTTACGAATCACTTTCCATCGAGCACAATGGCTGCCACCTATTGGTATATATATATAATCTCTGAACCAAGTCATGAGAGAAATATGCCAGTTGCGCCAAAACTCAGAAATGTTCCTTGCGAAATATGGATATTTAAAATTTCGCATTAGTTTAATTCCAAAAAGACGAGCTGTACCAATCGCAATATCAGAATAACCAGAAAAATCTCCATATATTTGGAACGTGAAGAGAATCCCCAAGAATAAAAGTGAAGGACCAGAATAATCTGAATAATTATCCCAGTATTTATTAACAATAAGAGCACAATTATCAGCAACTACTAACTTTTTAAAAAAGCCCCACAATATCTGTCGACAGCCATCAACAGCTTGAGAATAATCGAAGTAACGATTATGATGGAATTGTGGTAATAAGTTTGTGGCTCTTTCAATGGGACCCGCTACTAATTGAGGGAAGAAACTAATGAAAGCAAAGAACTCAACGATATCATGAGTGGCCGTTAGTTTCTTCTTGTAAATATCAATGGTGTAACTAAGAGCCTGAAATGTATAGAAACTTATTCCAACTGGTAGAATAACACTAATAGTCACTATGTCAAGATGGAAACCCATGAGACTCAAAAGTGATTCAAGACTTTCAATAAAGAAATTATAATACTTGAAAACACCAAGTACACATAGATTCAACACGATATTAAGAGCGCTGACACATTTTTGTGCTCGCCTCCTCCCGTCATAGAATTCTATCAATAAGCCGCTTAAGTAACTACAAAATGAGGTGAAAACAATCAAAAGTAAAAAATGCCAATTCCACCAACCATAGAATACATAGCTTGCAATAACTATAAGAAGATTTTGCCATTTGCGTCCACGGAAAACGAACCAATAGAGAATGAACACTATAGGCAGAAACAAAAGAAATTCAATTGAATTAAAAAGCATATATTCTTATTCTGTATTAATATCAATGTTAGAAAGGTGCCCTATACGAGCGATGTGTATAATTATATAACTACAAATAAAGTGGGATACTGATCTCGATTCGTTCAGCATCTAGGATATCATTATAGCTTAGTATTGAATGATTCAAAAAAGCATTACATATTATTCAAACAATAAATAAACGAGAGTCTTTTTGTCTATCTATATCATAAATAGCTGAATAATATGTCAAGAATGTGCAAATAATCACTGCGGTACTAAAAACGACATCCAAGAGCACCTCATAAAAATGTCAAAGTCACACTTCATCATGTAATTATACCCAAAACCCCTTGAATAAAGGGTTTTGGGAGTTGTCATTCAAAAAACAAAAGTACTCATTTTTTTCAATATACAATAATAAATAAAAGTTTTTTCAGGTATAATGGTCTGTGTACGGGAAAAAAGTGACATTGTGGTTTTATTGGTCAATTTGCAGAATGATAATTTAAGAGGATAGTTGCACATCAGAAAAAAGTGAGAATCTATGACGTTCAGCCTAAGGCTAAGCATGATCCTGCTGTGTTGCAACCGTGCTAGGAATTGGACTATGTCGCAAAGCGCAAAGAAATAGACCTAAGTGTCATTTTGCAGGGTAAGAATTATCTGTCCTAACTTCGTCAACGACTATCCTAGAATTCGTCGGTGTACCCCACAAGCAGCCTGCGCTCTCCGTCTTTGTATATCTCCAAACAGAATTCTCAAACAACAAAAACAGCAAGAAACAACATCAATAACACTTTTGGGTTGTTTAATAGTTGGTAAATGCTGTTTGCTGAAGGAGTATTCGCCTTTGGATGATGATAAATCGTTCTCGAGAGGCGTTTAGTCCTCCTTGATGGGGGTTGCCACGATGACGATGAATCGGGCAATGCCCTCCAGGGTGCCCAGTTGCTTGATCTGGTCCTTAGTCGCCTGGACACCGTAATGGTCGTCTAATAGCCTCTCCATGATCTCCAGTTGCGAGGTGTCCATTTGCAGGTCGCGGGTGATGTCACGGCGCTCTAGGGGCACGGTGGGGTCTTTGGCTTTGTTGAAAACCATAGTGGAACAGAAATTCCGAAGTTCAGACACAACCACGTTGATGGCTTCCTGCTGATCTCGTGCTGCTATATTGCGCAACTCTACGGGCCCAACAAAATGATACCTGGGAGGTGGCGGACCGTAAACCAGCTTTTGAGCACGAAGTCGGTCGATGGAGTCCTGACGTGCCCGTTCGCGCCTTATTCGATCGCGCTCGGCTTTCTCCTTTTCGCTGATGGAGGGGGGAGGCCCATACACTTTGGGTATATCGCGCGGGTCACGATTGATCTGGTTCATGGCGAACAATTCGTCAAAATCGAACACCTCGCCGTTGATCGAGATGGCGTCGGCAGCGGTGAGTTCCACATCGGCCCTGGGTGGCGGCGTTGTCGGGGTGCCGGCGGCAATGCCTGGCGTGAGGCCGGCGGCAAGCACCGTGCCTACAGCGGTGATGGATTTTCTTCCTTTGTTTTTCTTTTTCATTGCGTTATGATTTTTTGAGTTTAATATTCTTCAGTCGGTTGTAGTGGCAGAGCATCAGGTCGCCGTTCTCGTCACGCAGGTGGAAACCGTTGCCCTGGCAGTAGCGAAAGGCCTCGCAGTCCTTGCACACGCCGCGCCGCATCCACTCGCGGTCGCGGTATTGCTCAAAGCGGTTTTCCCATACGTCCCAGAAGCGGTCTTGATAGATGTTCCCCTGGTTGTAGTCGCTGCGGATGCTCAGGCACCCCGAGATGGCTCCGTCGGCCCGCACGCTCGCCACCGTCAGGCCTGCTTGGCAGTTGTAGAAATAGTCGCGCACAAGGCCCTCATAGGCGCCCAGGTAGCCCTCGCAGGCATAGCTCAGGTTGATCTTGCCCTCACGGCGCGTGAGGACGATGAAGTTGAGCAGGTCGCGGAACTGCTCGTCGGTGAGTTGCAGACTCTCGTCGTTGGCCGCGCGTCCCATGGGGATGATGGTGAAGCAGCGCCACTGGGTGACGCCGGCCTCGATGAGCAGCTGCTTGAGTTCGTCAAGGTGGTGGATGTTGCGGCTGTTCACGCAGGTAATCACGTCCCAGGTGAGGTAGGGGATGGTCTGCACGGCTTCCACGGCCCGCATGGCGCGGTCAAAGCCCGTGGGGGAATTGCGCAGCCAGTTGTGGTCGTCACGGGTGCCGTCCACGTCGATGGCGAGCGAGTTGATGCCGGCTTGAGCCATCTCTCGTGCCACCGACCGGTCCAGGGTGATGCCGTTGGTCACCAGTCCCCACATGAAACCGCGCTCGCGGATGGCGCGGCCGCAGTCCATCAGGTCGGGTCGCACCAGTGGCTCGCCACCGATGGTGTTCACCAGCACCTGCCGCGGGTCGCAGTGGGCCGCCACATCGTCGAGCACCGGCAGGAAGTCGGACAGCGGCATGTCGGGCACGTCAGATATCTTCATGCAGTCGCTGCCGCAGTGTCGGCACGCCATGTTACAACGCAGTGTGCACTCCCAGAATAGTTGCCTCAGGGGATGCTCACGTTTGAGACGCTCAACATAATTGTAGGTCTCTTCCTGGCATTGTTTTTGCACATTCATGACCTTGTGATATTATTTGCAAAGATATTGCATTTCTTTTTTAAATACAAAATTATATTGAAGATATATAACACTTTTTATGCTGGGAACACTCAGTATTCTAAAAATTGACGTATTTTTGCAAATTAAACAGGAGTTTAGATTATTATAATTAAAAAAGTAATCAATATGAGTAAATTCGGAATCTACAAATGGGCGTGCTTGCTCATTGTAGCTGTCGTTGTGGCATCTTGTGGTGTTGACATCCCCAAGGAAACACCATCGTCATTTGAGACAATGATTGTAAAAAAGGCCGATATTGAGATCCCCATTAAGTTCAACGCCAAGATGAAAGGACAGGCTGATGTCACCATCATGCCCCAGGTGAGCGGTCAGCTGATGAAGATTTATGTGACTGAAGGTCAGCAGGTGAGAAAGGGTCAGACACTCTTTTCCATCGACTCGCGCAATGCCCAGCTCAACTCAGCGACAAATATGTACAACGGAGCCCAAGCTCTTATTGCCTTATACATCGCCCTGGGTGGCGCCACACGATAACTTAATAATAATTAGCATATGAAACATTTTCTTTTTTATCATTTGCTTGCGTTTTGCGCTTTATTGCTGTCCGTGTCATGCTCGCACGAAGAACCCGTCAACCCCATCAAGCCGGTTGACGAGCGCACGGTGCTGGTGCTGACCCACGAAGGCGATATCTTTGACCAGTACGGTAATTCTGTCACGCACTTGCCCTACTGTGTCTTTGCCGCTGAAATCATATCCGATGGTGATGACTATTTCGTGTCGGGTAACCATTCCAAGGGCCGCGTGGGGTATTGGAAAAACGGCAAGTGGAACACCTTGCATGTCGATTTTATCGATGATGTGGACCATTGGACATACGGTATCGGCAAATGGGATTATTACCTCTATTTGCTTGATGTCCCCAACGTGCTGAAGAACAGCGGCATCTTCCCGCTCGAGGATTTCCACGACTTCATTCCCGCCACCCATGCGCTCGCTGTGAGTGAAGGCAAATGCTATGTAATCGGTTATGGCTTTGGTGACGATAATGCCGATGGTCATTACTTGCCGGTGTTGTACACCAATTACAAGAAAGAGTTCTTGCCCATGCCCGGGGCTGCTACAACAGGCGAGTGCCATGCCATCTATGCCTATGATCGTGACCACACCATCATCGGTGGCTTCATCGAGGACTTGCCTGCCGTCTGGGTCGACAAGGAATATGACATTTATCCTGTCAGCTATCCCAGGGAGCAATTCGATAGCGGGTACTTGCTCGGTAGCGTGGAGTCGGTGACGAAGTGCAACGACCACATCTATGCTGCAGGTTTTGAATATGATTACGACAATAAGTCGTTCGCTACCCTGTGGACCGATGGCGTTCCCGAACATTTCATGTCGGGATGGGAATGCACATCCTCACATGCCGTCGAAGTCCACTCCTATGGCGATGATGTGTATTTGCTCACCTATGAGTATAACAACGATACTGATAAGTCTCGAACTCACTTGTGGATGAACGGCAAGATCATTATGTCCTATGCTGATATCTCTCCGGCAGGATTTACGGTACTTTAGCGATAATAGAAACAACGATATAAAAATCACAAAATTGAAGTTATGAAATACACAAGAGCATTATTTCTTGTCATTCTGGCACTGGTCGGTTTACCTATGATGGGCCAGATAGTTACGTCAATAAAAGGCGTGGAGCGAGAAAAAATCAATGTGGACAGCGTTATTGAAGACTTTGACAGCCGTCCGGCCTTTGGCATCTACAAGGACACTTACTTTGTCGGTGGTACGGCACTCAACACCAAGCCCACCGAGTTCAACAGCGACGTGAAGTTCCAAATCAGCTTCCGCCACAGGCTCACCAAGTCCATCCTGCCTTTCCACAGCCACCTGTTCTTGCAATACTCACAGAAGGCGATATGGAACGTGTTTGAGGAGTCATTGCCCTTCCATGACCTGAACTTTAATCCCGGTATCGGTGTCCAGAATCTGGTTCTGCATAACGGAAGACTTGTGGGAAATGCCACTATCATGCTTGAACATGAGTCTAACGGGCGTGACGGCGAGGCATCGCGCAGCTGGAACAAGGTCACCTTCGGCTATGCGGCGGTGATTGACCCTCGGCTGGAGGTGTATGCCAAGACGTGGATTCCCATCATCGATGGGCAGCAGAACAAGGATATCCTCAAGTACAGCGGTATCTTCCAGGTGGGTTCACAGTTTATCTCGCCCGACAGGCGTTGGGTGGCCGATGTCACCTTTGTGAAACGCCAGGGATGGAACCTCAACTTCAACACAATCCTGAATGTGGGATTCCGCTTCAGCAAGAGGGACAACCAGTACTTCATGTTGCACTTCTATGACGGCTACGGCGAGAACATGCTGGACTACAACAAGTACCACTGCCGCCTGCGCATCGGCATTTTGATTCGCCCGAATTTCTTCAGCGACTTCTAAAAGCAATTCACACCACCACTTTATTCATGCAGGGAACCCTCATCGGCTCCCTGCATCTATTTATCCATATAGGGTTAAATATGTGTCGAGGTATTGCGAGCCTGTTTCAAAACTCCACTTGACACAGTTTAAATCGGCCTAACGGCCGAGAAATCAAAAAAAACGTATAAAATCAAAAAATAATAAATTTTTATTATAATTTCATTAATAATTTTTTTGATTTCTCGCGCGCAGCGCGATCACCTAATAAGAGACATGAGTTTTGCAACAGCCCGTAAGGCCGGACGGTCAACAGGGCCTAGAATTCAAAGCCCAGGTTGATGTAGAGGGAGACTTGCTTGGTGAAGTTGCTCCAGCTCAATGAGCCGCCCAGGGGACCGAGGATGCTGTTATAGGCATAGGCGACTTGGGCTCCCCAGATGGGCTTGCTGTTAAAGACGTCTCCAAACTTGTCGTTCTGTCCGGCGACGTGTCCCTTGACCATGAGGTAATGCTCCTTGTACAGGCGTTGCTGCAGCTTGAAACCTGCCACAAGCACATTCTTTTCCATAATATGGCAATAGCCGAAGCCCGAGAACGGCAGCTGCTGGTCGTAGTAGATACCACCGCGGTTACCGCCCATCATGTTCATGGCTGGTGCGGGAATGTCATTGCCGAACAGTAGCTGGCCATAGACCATGGGTTGCAGGTGGGTGGTGGCTGTCAGCGGGATGTTGATGCGCCAACGGGCGCTCAACTCGCTGAACCCGGCATGGCCTTTCCACTGGGCGAAGTTGTCGGTGCAGTAGGCATACCGTGCCTCGGCACGCATACCGGTGTGGGTAAAGTACCAGTGGTCCTCGCTGTTGTACTGCGCCCTGGCGTGGTAACTGAAGAAGTGCTCGTTCCTCTTGAATTCTGCCACGCTGAAGTATTTGTTCAGTATATCATAGTGGTGATAGTGCTCCCAGGCGATGCCCACGTCAAAGTTCAGGTTGAGCGCATCCAGGGAGAGCAGGGTGGCATTGGCCCTTTGATAGATGAACTTCAGGTTATCGGTGCGATGACGGCCCTGATAGATGTCGATGTCCTCATGCCAGATTTCATAGGATAAACCGATCCTGCGGTGAGGCTTGGGCATCATGTTCCAGGCCAGCTGGCCCATAGTGCGCTTGCCTAACCTGAGGGTGAGGTCCAGCGTCTTGTCTAGTTTGTTGCCAAAGTAATAGGTGGCACCGATTTGTGCGGCTACCAGCTCCTCGTTGTCATAGCGCAGGCCGATGCTGGCCTTGATGGAGTTCTTGGCATTCTCCTCATTCACGAGCTTGCCAGCCTGGGTGTTGTCGATGTCGCTCAAGTGGATGATGCTGTACTCGGGCTTGTAGTCGGCTGGCACGCCCGCCTCTCTCTTGAGCATCATGATGGAGTCCAGCTTTTCCTTTGCCGCCTCTTCGCCGCGCTTGATGAGCTCCTTGATGGCCGAGCGGTAGAAGTGGGCCGCCGAGTAGCCCCTCACGGGGACGCGGATGATGAGGTCGCAATACTTGTCATTCTCGTCGCTGCGGTTGTGGATGTCGGCTCCCACCGAGCGCTCCAGGATGTCGGACGTCGAGTAGTACTTGTCGTTCAGGGCCAGGTCGGTCCTGACGCCGATGACGATGTCGGCGCCCATCTTGCGGGCCAGGTCGGCGGGGAAGTTGTTCTTGGTGCCGCCGTCAACGAGGATATAGGGGTCCATTCTCACCGGAGCGAAAACACCCGGCACGGCCATGCTCGCGCGGATGGAACGGGCCAGCGAGCCATGGTCGAGGACCACCTCGCTGTTGGTGACCAGGTCGGTGGCGATGCAGCCAAAGGGGCGTGGCAGCTGGTGGAAGTCGATATCCTCGGGCTGGCGCAGGTAGTGGCGCAGCGTCTTCTCAACATTGATGCCGCGGATGAAGCCTCCCGCCAGCGTGTCCTGGCTCTTGTCCAGGAAGATGCGGTAGTCAAACAGGTAGATGTTCTGCCGTTCACGCTCATTCAGCGTCTGGTTTCTCATCGACAGGCGGTCGCGCAGGATGTCGCCCCAGTCCATGCTGTTGACGATACTCTCAATGTCGGCGGCATCATAACCCACGGCATACATGCCGCCGATGATGCTGCCCATCGAGGTGCCCGTGACGATGTCGATGGGGATGCCGGCTTCTTCCAGCACCTTGAGGGCGCCGATGTGTATAGTGCCCATGGCACCGCCGCCGCACAGCACTACCGCGACTTTTTTTCGCTCAGGATTCGTCTTGGGCTCATTGGTCAGGGGTTGGGCGACAAGACTCGTCACCACCATGAGCAATATGATGAAAATAATGGAACGTTTCATTGTATTATGCGGTTTTTTTGGCAAAGATACATGTTTTTAAAGGATTATTGCTACCTTTGTGGAATAATTCTAAAAAACGATATTGCCATATGAAGACTTATCTTGTCACGGGAGCCGCGGGTTTTATCGGCTCGAACTTTGTGAAATACATTCTCAATAAATATGGAGATAACATCGAGGTCATCATCCTTGACGCCTTGACCTATGCCGGAAACCTCGCCTCCATCAAGGACGAGATTGAACGTCCCAACGTGACCTTCGTCCGTGGTGACGTGGGCGACCGCGAGCTGGTGCAGGGCATCATGCGCGACAACGATGTGGACTATATCGTCAACTTTGCCGCTGAGAGTCACGTGGACCGCAGCATCACCAATCCGCGCCTGTTCCTCGAGACCAACATCCTGGGCACGCAGAATATGCTCGACTGCGCACGCGACGCTTGGTTCACGGGCAAGGACGCACAGGGCCGCAACACCTACGCCCCCGGCAAGAAGTACCTGCAGATCTCGACCGACGAGGTCTATGGCTCCTTGTCCAAGGACTTTAACGAGCCGCAGCCGCTCGAGGTGACCGACGACGTGCGCGAGGTCATCCAGGGCCGCACCGACCTCAAGACCTACGGCCGCCACTTCTTCACCGAGGAGACGCCGCTGGCACCGCGTTCGCCCTATTCGGCAAGCAAGACCAGCGCCGACCTCATCACCATGGCCTATCACGAGACCTACGGCCTGCCCGTCAACATCACCCGTTGCAGCAACAACTACGGCCCCTACCATTTCCCCGAGAAGCTCATCCCGCTCATCATCAAGAACATCCTCGAGGGCAAGCCTCTGCCCGTCTATGGCAAGGGCGAGAACGTGCGCGACTGGCTCTATGTCGAGGACCACTGCAAGGGCATCGACCTGGTGCTGCGTCAGGGCACCGTCGGCGAGGTGTATAACATCGGCGGCTTCAACGAGGAGAGCAACATCAACATCGTCAAGCAGGTCATCGCCATCATCGCCCGCATCATGCATGAGGAGCCCGAGTATCAGCAGTTGCTCCAGTGCAAGGTAGAGGACATCAACGACGGACTCATCCAGTTTGTCACCGACCGTCCCGGCCACGACATGCGCTATGCCATCGACCCCACTAAGATTGCACGCGAGCTGGGCTGGTATCCCGAGACCCCCTTCACCGAGGGCATCGAGAAGACCATCCGCTGGAACCTCGACCACCAGCCCTGGGTCAACAGCGTCACCAGTGGCGACTACCAGAAGTACTACGAGGAAATGTACGGCAACCGATAAATACGATAGTCACTATAGCTACTATAGCTACTATAAAGAGAAAAAGAGACAATGGGCTATCGTGTGGTTTTTGAATTTCAGAGCGAGGACGGCGCGATGAGCGACGTCTATAACTACAGCGACGAGCAGCAGGCTCGCGACAAGTTTGATGAGTTGCGCGACAGCCTTGAGCACGCCATCGACCCCGACAGCTGCGAGGTGGTGGATGAACCGGCACACTACAGCCTCATCAACCGCCAGGTCGGCCTCTACGGCTACGTCCGTCTGCTTGAGGACTGACGACAACACAGGTGGAGCCTATCCATCTGTCTGTTCATCTATATGTCCATCACGTGCGTGAAAAAGGATATGTGGGTGTGGAAGACATATCCATCTGGATGGGTAGATGTATGGACGAGCGGAAAACTGTTTTTGTGAGAGAAGATTTAATTATTATAGGCTTGTGTCAAAACTTGCGATGACACAACCTGTCTATATATCTATTTGTCTATATCTATATATAATATGGACGAATAGACGAAAAGACAAGCCCCTGTTGACGGGTTGCTGGAACTGGAAATAAGGGGCATGATTGGCACTTGCATTTCTCTTCTTCTCGCTACCGATGATACTGATTTTTCTGAATGGCAACCGCATTCCGTTCCTCGTGATGCGGCAGTGTTGGCAGGTGGGGTGACGATTTGTCACCTTAATATAATATGGCATATAATTTGAGGTGGAGTGGGGCAGAGACCCTTTTTATAAACCACGAATTACACGAGTGTATCTAAAATGATGATGATACAGTTCGTTTTCATTTGCGTAATTCGCCGACAAGAAAAGAGTTCGATACCAATTGATGATTAACAACTTAAAAAGATAAGAAACAATATGCCAAAAGGAACTATTGGGGTAACAACTAACAACATTTTCCCCGTTATCAAGAAATTTCTGTATAGTGATCATGAGATTTTCCTGCGTGAGCTGGTGAGCAACGCCGTTGACGCCACCCAGAAGCTGAAGACCCTCTCGGGCGCCGGTGATTTCAAGGGTTCGACCGAGGGCCTGCGCGTGAACATTGCCGTGGACAAGGAAGCCGGCACGTTGACCGTGAGCGACAGCGGCATCGGCATGACGGCCGAGGAAATCGACAAGTACATCAACCAAATTGCCTTCTCGGGAGCCGAGGAGTTCCTCGAGAAATACAAGGATACCGCCAACGCCATCATCGGCCACTTCGGACTGGGTTTCTACTCGGCCTTCATGGTCGCCAAGAAGGTGGAAATACGCACCCTGAGCTGGCAAGAGGGCGCCAAGGCCGTGTCGTGGACCTGCGACGGCTCGCCCGAGTTTGAGATGGAGGACTGTGACAAGGCCGAGCGCGGCACCGACATCATCCTCACCCTCGACGACGACGAGAAGGAGTTCCTCGAGCCCGCCCGCATCGAGGGGCTGTTGAAGAAGTATTGCCGCTTCCTGCCCGTGCCCATCATCTTCGGCAAGGAGCAGGAGTGGAAGGACGGCAAGTATGTCGACACCGACCGCGACAAGGTCATCAACGACGTCGAGCCCCTGTGGTCGCGCATGCCCGCCGACCTCAAGGACGACGACTACCTGAAGTTCTACCACGCCATCGAGCCGATGCAGGACGACCCCTTGTTCTGGATTCACCTCAACGTGGACTATCCCTTCACCTTGACGGGTATCCTCTACTTCCCCAAGATCAAGAACAACCTGGACATCCGCAAGGACCGCATCCAGCTCTATTGCAACCAGGTCTATGTCACCGACAGCGTCGAGGGCGTTGTCCCCGACTGGCTGATGCTGCTGCAGGGTGTCATCGACAGCCCCGACATCCCGCTTAACGTGTCGCGCAGCTACCTGCAGAGCGACCGCGCCGTGAAGAAGATTTCGACCTATATCACCAAGAAGGTCGCCGCACGCCTCGAGGAAATCGCCAAGAACCAGCCCGAAGAGTTCGAGAAGAAGTGGAACGACATCAAAATCTTCATCGAGTACGGCATGTTGAGCGACGAGAAGTTCTGCGAGTCGGGCCTCAAGTTCGCCCTGCTCGAGAACACCGACGGCAAGTACTTCAAGATCGAGGATTACCGCAAGCTCATCGAGGCCGAGCAGACCGACAAGGAGGGCAACCTCATCTGCCTGTATGCCACCAACAAGGAGGCACAGTATGCCTACATCAAGGCGGCAACCGACAAGGGCTATGACGTGCTGCTGATGAACGGCGAGCTTGACGTGCCCTTCGCCAGCATGCTCGAGCAGAAGCAGGAGAAGATGCGCTTCCTGCGCGTGGACAGCGACGTGCTCGACAACCTCATCCGCAAGCAGGATGACAACAAGCCGCAGTTCACCCCCGAGCAGCAGGAAATCGCCCAGACCCTGTTCCGCTCGCAGATTCCGCCCGTCGACAAGGCCGAATTCATGGTCACCTTTGCCGCCATGTCGCCCGACGACAAGCCCGTGGTCATCACCCAGGCCGAGTATATGCGCCGCATGAAGGACATGGCACGCTTCCAGCCCGGCATGAGCTTCTATGGCGAGATGCCCGACATGTACAGTATGGTGCTCAACACCAAGCACCCGATTGTCCAGAAGATTGTCGAGCAGGCCGAGACCTCACTCGATGCCGAGGTCAAGCCCGTCAACGAGGAAATCAACGCCACCCAGAACGTGATCAACGCCCTGCGTGACCTCAAGAAGGACAACAAGGAGTTGCCCGAGGACAAGAAGAAAGACCTTGAGGACAACGAGCATCACCTCGACGAGCTGCGCAAGAAGAAGGAGAACATCATCATTGCCTATGCCGCCGGCGAGAACCGCGTGCACCAGCTCATCGATATCGCCCTGCTGAGCAACAACATGCTTAAGGGCGAAGGCCTGGACCGCTTCCTGAAGCGTTCCATCGGTCTGCTCAAGTAGAGGCTTTACCGGTTACAATGAATAAAATGTGCTGATTTTTATGAAATAAGTCAGCACATTTTTTGTTGTATATTGGCTTTTTCTGTACTTTTGTGGTATCATTAACTAGTGGTGATATATTTGTGACTACTATTTTTATTCACACCATTAATAACTTTAATTCTATTAATTATGAAGAAATTCTTTACTCTTATCGCTGTGGCTGTGATGGCATTTGCCGCTCAGGCCGCTGATTTGACCGTTGCCGAGGGTACTACCACCCAAAACCTGCTTCCTGTCTATGGTTTCTATGTGGACCGTGTTGGCACATTTGACCAGATGATTTATCCCGCCGACATGCTCACCGACATGGTTGGCGGCAAAATCAACGGTTTGAAGTTTTTTGCCGATGAAACCGGTATCAAGTTCGCCAATGTTACCCTTCAGCTGTCGTTGAAGACCGTTGACCAGCTGGGTTATGAGAACGCTGTTGCAGTGACCGATGCAACTGTTGTGGCCGATGTTACTC
Organism: uncultured Bacteroidales bacterium; assembly: GCA_902776955.1. Classification (GTDB taxonomy): domain Bacteria; phylum Bacteroidota; class Bacteroidia; order Bacteroidales; family Muribaculaceae; genus Sodaliphilus. The sequence continues at coordinate 15,210 of CACYSG010000057.1, forward strand.
CTGCCAAGGGGGACACGGAACTGACGTTCGCATTCAACGAGCCTTTTGAGTATCTTGGTGGCAACCTCATGGTCGAGGTACGCGTTATCGCTACCGCAGGGGATTGGGGTTCAACCAGGTTCTATGGTGTTGAGACCGAGAACGAGGCTGGCTATTGCGAGTACGTTTGGAGCAACTGGGGTGCTCCTTCGGTGGAGACCAAAAACTTCCTGCCGATGGCTACCTTCACCTATGAGGCTGGCACGACTCCCGTCGAGCCCACCGAGGTGACCGGTTCTCCCGTCTTCAACGGCTACACCACCGACGGCGTTCACGCTTACTTCGTTGAGATTCTTCCCACCGAGCCCAGTGTGATCTACTACCGTGTTCAGTATCAGGAGGGTGAGTTCAGCGATTGGGCTGTTTATGAGGGCATCCTGAGCTTCACTGGTGACGGCAAGTATCGCGTAGAGGCTTACGCTGTTGCCGACAACAAGCTGCCCAGCCAGCCGATCGCTTACGAGTTCGTTGTAAGTCCGGCTACCGGCCTGAGCGAGATGAACGCCGACAAGGCTGTTGCTGGCGTACGCTACTTCAACATGGCTGGTCAGGAGATGCAGGAGGCTAACGGCATGACCATCGTCGTTACCACCTACACCGACGGCACCACCAGCAATAAAGTAATTTTGCAGTACTTTAGAAAACCCGAATATAACTGATGTATGATTAAACTAACGTTTTATTCACTTACTTAATATTTTTTATCATGAAGAAATTTTTTACTTTAATTTCTGCTGCTGTAATGGCATTTGCCGCTCAGGCAAACGTTTTGACCGTTTGTGACGGTAGTGCTATCAATTACTTGGTTCCCATCAATGGTTGGTATGTTGACCAGGAGGGTACCATGGGCCAGATGATTTATCCCGCCGAGATGCTCAGCGAGATGCAGAATGGCAAGATCTCTCAGGTGAAGTTCTATCCTGAGGAGACCATTGAATTTGAGGGTTGTGAGCTGCAGCTGGCTTTCAAGACCGTTGACCAGAACGGTTTTGAGACGACCACCGCTGTAGAAGGTGCAACTGTTGTTTCCACGATGGATGCTGTCTATGGCACCACCGAGTTGACCTTTAACCTGTATACCCCCTATGAGTACACTGGTGGCAACCTCATGGTTGAGGTTAAGGTGAGCTATGAAGGTGACTACAACTGGGTAAGCACCTACTTTCTGGGCGTAGAGACCGAAAACTATGCTTCTTATTCTCACTACATGTCTTATGGCTCTCCCTCTGATAAGCTCCATAACTTCCTGCCCAAGTGCTCCTTCACCTATGAGCCTGGCACGACTCCCGTTGAGCCCACCGAGGTTACCGGTTCTCCCGTCTTCAACGGCTATACCACCGACGGTGTTCACGCTTACTTCGTTGAGATTCTTCCCACCGAGCCCAGCGTGATCTACTACCGTGTTCAGTATCAGGAGGGTGAGTTCAGCGATTGGGCTGTTTATGACGGCATCCTGAGCTTCACTGGTGACGGCAAGTACCGCGTAGAGGCTTACGCTGTAGCTGACAACAAGCTGCCCAGCCAGCCGATCGCTTATGAGTTCGTTGTAAGCCCCGCTACCGGCCTGAGCGAGATGAACGCCGACAAGGCTGTTGCTGGCGTACGCTACTTCAACATGGCTGGTCA
>CACYSG010000058.1 GCA_902776955.1 uncultured Bacteroidales bacterium
TCCCGCTGCTGGTGCAGCCGCTGAGGCCGAGGAGAAGACCTCGTTTGACGTTGTCCTCAAGGCCGCTGGTGCTCAGAAGCTCCAGGTGATCAAGAAGGTTAAGGAGCTCCTCAGCCTGGGTCTGAAGGATGCTAAGGACATGGTCGACAAGGCCCCCGCTACCCTCAAGGAGGGTGCTACTAAGGACGAGGCCGACGCTCTGAAGGCAGAGCTCGAGGGCCTGGGTGCCGAGGTTGAGCTGAAATAATAGCACCTGTTTAATCAGGTGTGTAGGTTAAGAATCACCACCACGAGTCGATTCTTAACCTTTTTGTGTCAAATTTGACCTGCACACAAGATGTTTTCATCGGAGTTGCCCGCGGTCAGGGCGCTCAGCCAGGGCCGCGGCAACCCGTCCGATGAAAGTTCCGTTCCGCGATTGACGCACCACGTTTTCAACGTTTGGCCCAGTGCCGCCGGTGCGTGACAACCTGATATTTCGCATTTCACCATTTTATTCGAGTTCACAAAACTTCATTGTCAATGTCTGTTTCAAAAAAAGAACGAGTCAATTTCGCGCGAGTAAGAAATCCCTATCCCTATCCCGATTTCCTCGACGTGCAGTTACAGTCATTCCGTGATTTCCTGCAACTGGATAGAACTTCCCCATCGAGGACACTCGCAACAACTTTAAGCTCGAATTCCTTGACTATTATATCGACCCGCCACGCTACTCGATCGACGAGTGCCTGGACATCGGCTTGACCTACAGTGTCCCCCTGAAGGCAAAACTCAAGCTCTACTGTACCGACCCTGACCACAACTTCCCGACCGAGATACAGGACGTGTATCTGGGCAGCATCCCGTATATGACCGACAAGGGTACCTTTGTTATCAATGGTGCCGAGCGTGTCGTCGTATCCCAGCTGCACCGTTCGCCGGGCGTGTTCTTCGGCCAGAGCCTGCACGCCAACGGCACGAAGCTGTACTCGGCGCGCATCATCCCCTTCCGCGGGTCTTGGATCGAGTTCGCTACCGACATCAACAATGTGATGTATGCCTACATCGACCGTAAGAAGAAATTACCGGTGACCACGCTGCTGCGTGCCATCGGACTGGAAAACGACAATGACATCATCCAGGTGTTCGGCCTGGCCGACGAGGTGAAGGTCAACAAGACCAACCTCAAGAAGGCTGTCGGACGCAAGCTCGCCGCGCGCGTGCTGCGTTCCTGGAGTGAGGATTTTGTGGACGAGGATACCGGCGAGGTAGTAAGCATCGAGCGAAACGATGTGATCATCGACCGTGACACCGAGCTGCAGGAGGAGAACATCACCGAGATTCTCGAGTCGGGAGTCTCGACCATCCTGTTGCACCGCGAGGATGTCAACACCGAGGACTACAAGATCATCTTCAACACGCTGAATAAGGATACCTGTAACAGCGGTAAGGAAGCCGTGAACTTCATCTACCGCCAGTTGCGCAACGCCGAGCCGCCCGATGACAACAGTGCGCGCGAGGTGATCACCAACCTGTTCTTCAGCGAGAAGCGTTACGACCTCGGCGAGGTGGGCCGTTTCCGCATCAACACCAAGCTGGGCTTGGATACCGATGCCGACAAGCGCGTCCTCACCAAGGAGGATATCATCGAGATCATCAAGTACCTCATTGGCCTGATCAACAGCAAGGAGGACGTCGACGATATCGACCACCTGAGCAACCGTCGCGTGCGCACCGTCGGTGAGCAGTTGTACAACCAGTTCGGCGTCGGCCTGGCACGCATGGCCCGCACCATCCGCGAGCGCATGAACGTGCGCGACACCGAGCAGTTCGCTCCCATCGACCTGATCAACGCCAAGACCATCTCGAGCGTGATCAACACGTTCTTTGGCACCAACGCCCTGTCGCAGTTCATGGACCAGACCAACCCGCTGGCCGAGATTACCCACAAGCGCCGTATGAGCGCCCTCGGTCCTGGTGGTCTGTCGCGTGAGCGTGCCGGCTTTGAGGTGCGTGACGTTCACTACACCCACTACGGCCGTCTGTGTCCCATCGAGACCCCTGAGGGTCCCAACATCGGTCTGATCTCGTCGTTGTGCGTGTATGCTAAGATCAATAATCTGGGATTCATCGAGACTCCTTACCGCAAGGTCGAGAATTGCCAGGTGAACCTGAATAATGACGATATCGTTTACCTCACCGCCGAGGACGAGGAGAACCGCATCATCGCCCAGGGTAACGCCCCGCTCGATGAGAACGGCAAGTTCGTTCGCGACCGCGTTAAGGCCCGCAAGAACGCCGACTTCCCCGTTGTCAGCCCCGAAGAGGTTGAGCTCATGGACGTGTCGCCGCAACAGATCGCTTCGATCGCAGCGGCCCTGATCCCGTTCCTGGAGCACGACGATGCTAACCGTGCGTTGATGGGTGCTAACATGATGCGCCAGGCTGTGCCCTTGCTGCGCAGCGAGGCCCCGATTGTCGGCACCGGTATCGAGCAGCGCATGGCCTATGACAGCCGCACTCAGCTCCAGGCCGAGGGCGACGGCGTCGTCGAGTTTGTTGACGCCAGCGTCATCCGCATCCGCTATGACCGCACCGAGGACGAGGAGTTCGTCTCGTTTGACAGTGCCGTCAAGGAATACAAGTTGCCCAAGTTCCGCAAGACCAACCAGAGCACGACCATCGACCTGCGTCCCATCTGTGACGCCGGTGACCGCGTCGTCAAGGGTCAGATTCTGACCGAGGGTTATTCGACCCAGAATGGTGAGTTGGCCCTGGGCCGTAACCTCAAGGTGGCTTACATGCCCTGGAAGGGTTACAACTATGAGGACGCTATTGTGATCAACGAGCGCCTCGTGCGCGAGGACATCCTCACCAGCGTGCATGTGGACGAGTACACCCTCGAGGTGCGCGAGACCAAGCGCGGTATGGAGGAGTTGACCAACGATATCCCCAACGTGAGCGAGGACGCTACCAAGGACCTCGACGAGCGTGGTATCATCCGCATCGGCGCCCACGTCATCCCCGGTGACATCCTCATCGGTAAGATCACGCCTAAGGGCGAGAGCGATCCCACCCCCGAGGAGAAGCTGCTGCGTGCCATCTTCGGCGACAAGGCCGGTGACGTGAAGGACGCCTCGTTGAAGGCCAATCCGTCGCTCAAGGGCGTTGTCATCGGCACCCGCCTGTTTGCCCGTGCCGTGAAGAAGCGCACCCGTGGCGTTGATCCCGAGATCGAGGCTCTGGACAACGAGTACAAGGCCCGTCAGGAGGAGCTCCATGGCATTCTCATCGAGAAGCTCAACCAGCTCACCGAAGGCCGCATCTCGCAGGGTGTGAAGAACTACATGGACGAGGAAATCGTTCCCAAGGGCGAGAAGTTCACCCGTGAACTGCTCATGGGCATCGAGAACTTCGACAGCATCAACCTGAGCCGTTGGACCGCCGACGCTCACCGCAATGAGCTCATCCGTGCCACGGTGATGAACTACCTGCACAAGAGCAAGGCCTATGAGGCCGAACTCAAGCGCAAGAAGCTCGACATCAGCATCGGTGACGAACTCCCCTCGGGCATCATGCAGCTGGCCAAGGTCTACATCGCCAAGAAGCGCAAAATCAGCGTCGGCGATAAGATGGCAGGTCGCCATGGTAACAAGGGTATCGTTTCGCGCGTAGTGCGTCAAGAGGATATGCCCTTCCTGGCCGACGGTACTCCCGTTGACCTGGTGCTGAACCCCCTGGGTGTGCCCTCGCGTATGAACCTGGGTCAGATCTTCGAGGCAGTCCTCGGTTGGGCAGGACGTGAGCTTGACGTCAAGTTCGCAACGCCCATCTTCGACGGCTGCAGCCTGGATGACCTCAACGAGTGGACCGATAAGGCCGGTCTGCCGCGTGCCGGCACGACCCAGCTTTATGACGGTGCCACCGGCGAGCCCTTCGACCAGAAAGCCACTGTCGGCGTGACCTACTTCCTCAAGCTCGGTCACATGGTCGAGGACAAGATGCACGCCCGTTCCATCGGCCCGTACAGCCTCATCACCCAGCAGCCGCTCGGCGGTAAGGCCCAGTTTGGTGGCCAGCGCTTCGGAGAGATGGAGGTTTGGGCACTGGAGGCCTTCGGCGCCAGCCACGTTCTCCAGGAGATCCTCACCGTCAAGAGTGATGACGTTGTGGGCCGCAGCAAGGCCTACGAGGCCATCGTCAAGGGTGACGCGATGCCCAAGCCGGGCATCCCCGAGTCGCTGAACGTGCTGTTGCACGAGCTGCGTGGTCTGTGTCTCAATGTGAAACTTGATTAATAACGCTTTCGACTATGGCTTTCAAGAAAGATTCTAAGATAAAGAACGATTTCACCAAGATTTCAATCAGTCTGGCATCGCCCGACGAAATCCTGGAGAATTCACATGGTGAGGTCCTCAAGCCCGAGACTATCAACTACCGTACCTACAAGCCCGAGCGCGACGGCTTGTTCTGCGAGCGCATCTTTGGTCCCGTCAAGGACTACGAGTGCCATTGCGGTAAGTACAAGCGCATCCGCTACAAGGGTATCGTGTGCGACCATTGCGGCGTCGAGGTGACCGAGAAGAAGGTGCGCCGCGAGCGCAGCGGTCACATCGAGTTGGTAGTGCCGGTGGCTCACATCTGGTACTTCCGTTCGCTGCCCAACAAGATCGGTTATCTGCTGGGCATCCCCACCAAGAAGCTCGACATGATCATCTATTATGAGCGTTATGTCGTGATCAATCCCGCTGGTGTGAAGTATGACAACGGAACCGAGAGCCGTGAGCTGCAGAAGTACGACCTCCTCACCGAGGACGAGTACGTAGCCATCATGGAGAAGCTCCCCAAGGACAACCAGTCGCTCGAGAACGACAATCCCGAGAAGTTCATCGCCAAGATGGGCGCCGAGGCCATCTATGACCTCCTCGCCGAGCTTGACCTGGACTCGCTGGCCAACACCCTGCGCGACCGTGCCTATAAGGAGAACTCCCAGCAGCGCAAGACCGAAGCGTTGAAGCGCCTGCAGGTTGTCGAGTCGTTCCGTGCCAGCAAGGGCGTGAACCGTCCCGAGTGGATGATCCTCAAGGTCATCCCCGTGATTCCGCCCGAGTTGCGCCCCCTCATCCCCCTGGATGGTGGCCGTTTCGCAACGAGCGACGTCAACGACCTGTACCGCCGCGTGATCATTCGCAACACGCGCCTCAAACGACTCATCGAGATCAAGGCTCCCGAGGTGATCATGCGCAACGAGAAGCGTATGCTCCAGGAGGCCGTGGACTCGCTGCTTGACAACTCACGCAAGTCGAGTGCCGTCAAGAGTGACTCCAACCGTCCCCTCAAGTCGTTGAGCGATAGCCTCAAGGGTAAGCAGGGCCGCTTCCGTCAGAACCTGCTCGGTAAACGTGTGGACTACTCGGCCCGCTCGGTTATCGTTGTAGGTCCTGAGTTGAAGATGGGCGAGTGCGGTATCCCCAAGGATATGGCCGCCGAGCTGTACAAGCCGTTCGTTATCCGCAAACTCATCGAGCGCGGTATCGTCAAGACGGTCAAGAGCGCCAAGAAGATTGTGGACCGCAAGGAGCCCGTCGTGTGGGACATCCTCGAGAACGTGATGAAGGGTCATCCCGTGCTCCTGAACCGTGCACCGACGTTGCACCGCCTGGGTATCCAGGCCTTCCAGCCCAAGCTCATCGAGGGCAAGGCCATCCAGTTGCACCCGCTGGCATGTACGGCATTCAACGCCGACTTTGACGGCGACCAGATGGCAGTCCATCTGCCGCTGGGCAACGAGGCCGTTGTCGAGGCACAGATGCTCATGCTCGAGCCTCACAACATCCTGAATCCCGCTAACGGCGACCCCGTTACCGTTCCTTCTCAGGACATGGTACTCGGTCTGTACTATATCACCAAGCTGCGCAAGGGCGACAAGGGCGAGGGCTTCAAGTTCTACGGTCCCGAGGAGGCACTTGTGGCCTATAACGAGGGCAAGGTGGCCATGCACGCCATCATCAGCGTGGTTGTCGATGTCGTTAACGAGAACGGCGAGCACGAGTCGAAGCTTGTCGAGGAGACTTCGGTGGGCCGTATCATCTTCAATGAGACGGTTCCCAAGGAAATCGGCTACATCAACGAGCTGATCTCCAAGTCTTCGCTCCGCAAGATCATCACCCGCGTCATCCGCAGCTGCGGTGTGCCCCGTTCGGCACAGTTCCTTGATGATGTCAAGAACATGGGTTACTACATGGCGTTCAAGGGCGGTCTGTCCTTCAACCTCAATGACGTGCTCATTCCTGACAAGAAGGCCGATATCATCGCTGCCGGCGATGCCGAGGCCGAGAGAATCAAGGCCAGCTACGAGATGGGTCTCATCGGTGAGAACGAGCGCTATAACCAGATTATCGATATCTGGACCAACGTCAACGAGGAGTTGACCAAGGAGTTGATGCAGCAGATCACCGCCGACAAGCAGGGATTCAACTCGGTATTCATGATGCTTCACTCGGGTGCCCGTGGTTCTAAGGACCAGATTCGTCAGCTTTCGGGTATGCGTGGCCTGATGGCCAAGCCCCAGAAGTCGGGTGTCGAGGGTGGTCACCAGATTATCGAGAACCCGATTCTCGCAAACTTCAAGGAGGGTCTGTCGGTGCTCGAGTACTTCATCTCGACTCACGGTGCCCGTAAGGGTCTTGCCGATACCGCCTTGAAGACCGCCGACGCCGGTTACCTGACGCGTCGTCTGGTCGACGTCGCTCATGACGTGATTATCAACGAGGAGGACTGTGGCACGCTGCGCGGACTGGTTTGCCGCGAGGTGCGCAACGGTGACCGCGTTGTCGCTTCGCTGGGCGAGCGCATCCTGGGCCGTGTGTCGGTTCACGATGTGGTTGACCCCACCACCGGCGAGATCATCGTCAGGAGCGGTGAAGAAATCACCGATGCCATTGCCGCACACATCGACAACTCGCCCATCGAGTCGGTCGAGATCCGTTCGGTCCTCACCTGCGAGGCCAAGCGTGGCGTGTGCGCCAAGTGCTACGGACGTAACCTGGCATCGCACCGCATGGTGCAGCGCGGTGAGGCTGTCGGCGTGATTGCCGCTCAGTCCATCGGTGAGCCGGGTACACAGCTGACCCTGCGTACCTTCCACGCCGGTGGTGTGGCAAGCAACGCTTCGTCGGTTTCCAATATCATTTCAAAATATCACGGTCGCGTCGAGATCGAGGAGTTGCGCACCGTTAAGGATAAGGACGGCGTGGACATCGTTGTAGGTCGTATGGCCGAGATGTCTATCAAGGACCCGAACACCAATATGGTGCTCACCCATGCTCCCATCGAGTATGGTTCCAAGCTGTTCTTCAAGACCGGTGATATGGTTGAGCCCAAGGACAAGATTTGTGAGTGGGACGCATTCAACGCAGTGATCGTGAGCGAGGTCGATGGTACCTTGAACTTCAAGAACCTGATTAAGGATGTGACCTATCGCGAGGAGTATGATGAAGTGTCGGGCAACACCGAAATATTCATCATCGAGACCAAGGACCACAACCACATCCCCGAGGCCGAGATTATCGACGCCGAAGGCAATATCGTGAAGTCCTACTCGCTGCCCGTGCGCGCCCATCTGATGAAGAAGGATGGCGAGGAAATCACGGCAGGTGAGGTATTCGTTAAGATTCCGCGTTCGTTCTCGGGCGGTGCCGGTGATATCACCGGTGGTCTGCCTCGTGTAACCGAGCTGTTCGAGGCCCGCAACCCGTCTAACCCCGCCATCGTGAGCGAGATTGACGGTGAGGTATCCTTCGGACGCATCAAGCGCGGTAACCGCGAGATCACGGTCAAGAACCGCATCGGCGAGGAGAAGAAGTACCTCGTGCCCCTGTCCAAGCAGATCCTGGTTCAGGAGAACGACTTCGTGCGTGCCGGTACTCCGTTGTCCGACGGTGCCGTCACTCCCGCCGACATCCTGCGCATCAAGGGCCCGACGGCCGTTCAGGACTACATCGTTAACGAGGTCCAGGACGTTTACCGCACCCAGGGTGTGAAGATCAACGACAAGCACTTTGAGGTAATCGTGCGCCAGATGATGCGCAAGGTTCGCATCATCGATCCGGGCGACACCCGTTTCCTCGAGGAGCAGACCGTTGACAAGCGCGACTTCATGGAAGAGAACGACCGCATCTGGGGCAAGAAGATTGTTACCAACAGCGGCGACAGCGAGGAGGTCCAGAATGGCCAGATCCTCACCGCCCGCAAGCTGCGTGACATCAACTCGTCGCTCAAGCGTCGTGACATGAAACTTGTCGTCGTGCGTGATGCCGTTCCCGCTACCAGCGAGCAGATCCTCTTGGGTATCACTCGTGCCGCGCTGCAGACCAGCAGCTTCATGTCGGCAGCATCGTTCCAGGAGACCACCAAGGTCCTCAACGAGGCAGCCATCAATGGCCGTGTCGACACCCTCGAGGGTATGAAGGAGAACGTGATTTGCGGTCACCTTATCCCCGCCGGTACTGGCCTGCGTGAGTACCAGACCCTCATTGTTGGCGACAAGAATGAGATGGCACTGGCCAGCCAGAGCGCCAAGGAGCGTGAACTCGCCGAAATGGAAGATTGACCCCAAAAAGGCCAATTGGACATTGAATGATAATAAAAACTAGAGAATAATAACGTATATTTTCCATAGTTAATTTGTTTATTGAGACTCCAGTCCGCAGAGATGCGCACTGGAGTTTTTTTATTGATAAAAAATGCCGATTCGTGATTTGTAATATAAATGTTATCTTGTTTTCGGTAGTCATAGCTAAAAAATAGCTTATTTTTGCGCATCTCGTCATAGTGTGGCGAGACCGATTGACTACCTTTCAAAACAACACATACTTGCGTGAGTTATGATAAAATACATAAGCATGTCTCTATTGTGATGTGCACCTATAACGGGGAAGCCTATCTGGCTGAGCAGATAGACTCCCTGTTGGCACAGACCTATCCCATCGACGAGATTATCGTTCAGGACGACGGCTCAAACGACGGTACGCTGCCGTTGCTGCGGACCTATGCCGCTGCTCATCCTGTCATCAAGGTTTACAACAATGAGGGGGAGCATGGCGTGAACAACAATTTCTTCAGTGCCATGCGCCGCGCCCAATGCGACTATATCGCCATCTGTGACCAGGACGACATTTGGGAGCATGACAAGGTCGAGAAACAAATCGCGGCCATCGGCGACAAGTTGCTGTGCACTTGTCGCAGCAAGCCCTTCTCCACCGATGGCTCTCCCGTGAACTATGACTCGCGCACACCCAACTATGAGCTGCCGCGCATGCTCTACAGCTCAATTCCCGGTCACACCATGATCATCAACCGGCGCCTGCTCGATATGATTCCCGAACAGGCTCAAGTGGGGAAACTCTATTACGATGTCTTCCTTGCCCTGGCCGCAGCTGCCAACGACAGCATTGTTCTCGTCAACGAGGTGCTCGTTCATCAGCGCCGTTATAGCGGTGCGGCCACATTTTACAAGGCCGACAGCCATAGCCGTCCATCGATGGGAAACGGGTTGTACACCTTATTCTGGTCATTGAGGCATTACGGTGAAATCAGGCCCTATCTGCATGACTATTTCCAGCGCCGTTACAGGCTGTTAAGGGCTCTCCAGGCCCAGGGCGAGACCTATGAGGACGTGACCACCATGGCCGCCCTTGAGGGACGTAGTGGGCTGGTCAACCGGCTTCAACTGTGCCTCTATCACATCAAGTATCGCCATGAGCTGTTCTATACCCAGGGTCACGGTGTGGTCAACTACCTGCGCTCGGTCCTGTACTGCATCATGCAGGTCTATTTCTACCGTCATCTCCTCCCCAAGTCGCCTTCGTCGCCTCAAAGCTAAAAAACATGTTCACTTGATGTTAGGGCATGTTTTTTTGTTGTATCTTTGCAGCGAGATTTGGTGTCTGGGGCTGCGGCCCTGGGTGAAAAGGGAACCGGGTGGGAATCCCGGACAGACGGTGCTGCTGTGTGCCTCCTGTAGAAATCCCCGTTCTTGACCACTGCGACACGTTGCCGATAGCAAGGGACGGCGTGGGAAGGTCAAGAGGTAACAATGGGGTAGGGGCGAGTCAGAAGACCTGCCAAGTCGCAAACATAGAAACCCGTAACCATGCGACGATCGTTAGTCATAGCGTCTTTTGCCCTCTTGTGCTTCCTGTGCGCCAATGCCCAGGAAGGCGTCCTTGCGCACCAGGTGGACTCGGTGATGGCCGCCGTGGGGCACGGGCGTCTTGACTCGATGCAGTATATCCAGAACGTGATCATCTACGGGCGTCGCCCCTATGAGGACGTCATTCCCGCCCAAGAACTCACGGGCAAGCAGCTTGAGGGCCTCAACAGCCACTCGGTGGCCGATGCCGTGCGCTACTTTGCCGGTGTGCAGCTCAAGGACTACGGCGGCGTGGGCGGATTGAAGACCGTCGACATCCGTTCCATGGGCACCAACCACATGGGCGTCTTCTATGACGGTATCCAGATTGGCAATGCTCAGAACGGGCAGGTCGATTTGGGCAAATTCTCGCTGGACAACGTCGAGGCGATTTCGCTCTATAACGGGCAGCGCAGCAACATCTTCCAGAGCGCCAAGGACTATGGCTCGGCAGGAACGATCTACCTGCGCACACGCCGCCCCAAGTTCACGGACGGCAAGCGCGACAACCTCAATGTGTCGTTCAAGACGGGCTCCTTTGGGCTCGTTAACCCCAGCCTGCGATGGGAACACAAGTTGAGCCGTGCCGTGAGCCTGTCGTTCAACAGTGAGTTCACCTATGCTACAGGTAAGTACCGTTTCCGCTATATGCGGCACTATAGCGACGGCTCGGTGGCGTGGGACACCACCGCCGTGCGACAGAACGGTGAGGTGCGCTCCTATCGGCTCGAGGCTGGCCTCTTCGGCGTGATGAGCAACGGCAAGTGGCACGCCAAGGCCTACTGGTATGACAGCAGCAAGGGCATCCCCGGCGCCATCGTCAATAACGTGTGGAAGCATGCACAAAAGCAGTGGGACAGCAACTTCTTCCTGCAAGGGGCCTATCAGCGCAAGTTTACCGACCGCTATGAGATGATGTTCAACGCCAAGTACTCGCGTGACTACCTGCATTACCTCAATCCCGACACCACGTTGATGTATATCGACAACAAGTTCTGGCAGGACGAGATTTACCTCTCCACGGCCAACAAATACACGATTCTGACCGATTGGGACTTGAACCTCTCGGTGGACTACCAGTGGAACAGCCTCGACGCCACGTTGACGGGTTTCGGCTATCCCATCCGCCACACGGTGCTCACCGCACTGGCCACGGCCTATACCTGGCACGGTTTCAAGGCCCAGGGTAGTCTGCTCTACACGATGGTCAACGACCGCTCGTCGGCCCGATTCGACGGTCAGGTGGTGGGCAGGACCAGCAAATACATGAACAAGGTCACTCCGGCAGTTTTCCTCAGTTGGCAACCCTGGCAGGAGCGCGAACTCAACCTCAGGGCGTTCTACAAGCGCATCTTCCGCATGCCCACGTTTAACGACCTCTACTACACCGACATGGGCAACATCACGCTCGACCCCGAGTATGCCACACAGTACAATGTGGGCTTCCTCTACCGCTTGCTTGCCGACCGCGGCCTGCTCGCCGGCATCAAGTTGAGCGCCGACGCTTACTACAACTACATCACCGATAAGATTATCGCCGTCCCCAAGGGAACCGGCCAGTACCGCTGGATGATGATGAACGTCGGCAAAGTCAAGATCCGCGGCATCGATGTGAGCGCTCGCACCACCTTGAACCTGCCCGCCGATATCATCCTCGACATCAACCTGAGTTACACCTATCAGAAGGCGCAGGACTACACCAACCCCAGCGACAATGGCGACGGCGGCACCTACAAGGGCCAGCTCGCCTATATCCCCTGGCACAGCGGATCGGTGGTAGGTCATCTCAACTGGCACGATTTTGACCTGAACTACAGCTTCATCTATGTGGGCGAGCGCTACCACACCAGCGCAAACACCCGCGAGAACCACGAGCAGCCCTGGTACACCCACGACTTGTCGGCGGGCTACCTGTTCCATCTGGGCAAGACCAAGCTGAAGGTCTCGGGCGAGGTCAATAACCTGTTCAACCAGTATTACGACGTTATCCTCAACTACCCGATGCCGGGCCGCAACTACAAACTCATCCTCAAATTTGACATCTGATGATTAAAAAAAGGAAAATAGGGACGGTTCTTTTGATGACATTTCTGCTCTCGGTACTCCTGTCGGGGTGCCGCGAGGAGGTGACCATCTTCCTGCCGGAGCACGTCCCGGTGGCGCAGCCCGAATTCACCGACATCGAGGGCTTCTACCTACTGTGTGAGGGCAACATGGGCTGGAACAAGGCCACGCTCGACTACTACGACTATGCAGCCGGCGAGTATATCCGCAACATCTTCTCCTATGCCAACCCGACCGTGCCCAAGGAGATGGGTGATGTGGGCAACGACCTGGGCATCTACGGCAGCAAACTGTATTGTGTCATCAACTGTTCAAATAAGATTGACGTGCTCGACAAGTACACGTGTCAAAAGAAGGCCCAGATCAACATCCCCAACTGCCGCTTCATCCGCTTCTACGGCGGCTATGCCTATGTGACAAGCTATGCCGGCCCCGTGCAGATCAACCCCGACTATGAGCAGCGCGGCTATGTCGCCAAGATCGACACTGTCACCATGCAGGTGATCGATACCTGCCTCGTGGGATTCCAGCCCGATGAGCTTGAGATTGTCGGGGGCAAGATTTATGTGGCCAATTCGGGCGGTTATATGGTGCCCAACTACGAGAACACGCTGTCGGTCATCGATTTGGCGACCTTCAAGGAGGAACGCCGCATCCCCATAGCCATCAACCTGCAGTGCGTTAGGAGCGACCACCGCGGCGTGCTTTGGGTGTCGTCACGCGGCGATTACTACACGCGGTCGAGCAAAATCTATGCCTACGACACGCGCAAGCAGCAGTTGGTGGACAGCATCGATTGCCCGGTGAGCAGCCTGTGGCTCGACGGCGACTCGCTCTATGTCGTGAGCACCCAGTGGAGCTATGTGTCGATGAGCAACGAGTTTTCCTATGCCATCATCGACACCCGCACCCACGAGCGGGTGAGCGACAACTTCATCACCGATGGCACCGATAAGGAGATTGTCATCCCCTATGCTGTCGCGGTCAACCCGATTACCAAGGATATCTATGTCACCGATGCCAAGGACTACGTCTCGCCGGGGCGTCTGTACTGCTTCGACCGCTACGGCGTCAAGAAGTGGGATGTGCGCACGGGCGACATACCCGCTCACTTCGCCTTCCTGGGCAACAACATCAATGAGAGATAAATAAACAGAAGAATTATAAACTGAATGAGTTATGAAACGAACAAGAAGAAATGCGATTGTCATTCTGCTGGCCGTGATGACGGCCTTGACTGTGTGGGCCAATCACCCCTGGTTGACCCGAGTGTATGAATACCGTCCTGCTCCTGGACAGTTCATCAACACACTGCCCGTGTGCAGGGTGGGAGATCCGGTCGACAGTGTGCTGGCGCGTTGCCAGGCAAACATCTGTGGCCGCATTGACACGACGACCATGACCTTCCATGGCCAGATCATCACCCGCATCGATACCATTTGGGCCGAGAGCATGATTTCCCTCGGCGGCTATGGCGGCTATGTGATTGTGGGCTTCGATCATCCGGTAGTCAACATGCACACCTATGACTTCGAGATACAGGGCAACGCCTTTGTCAGCGACCGTGAGTCGCACGGCGGCAGCAGTGAACCCGGTATCGTCATGGTGGGCGTGGACATGAACGGCGACGGTGTCCCCAGCGAGGGCGACAGGTGGTATGAACTGGCGGGCAGCGAGTACAGCCATCCCTTGACCCAGCACGACTACAGCATCACCTATTACCGTCCTGACGAGGGCAAGCAGCGCACTCCCAGCCACATTGACCCCTATCTGAGCGATACCACCTATATCCGCTGGACCAGCAACGACGTCAACCCCGACAGCACCAGCGGCTACATGAGCCGCAACACCTTCCACACCCAGCCCTATTGGCCCCTGTGGTTGCAGGGCGAGGAGACGTTGAGTTTCACGGGTGCCAAGTTGCGCTGCAATGCCGTTAATTTGGCTTCTGAGGGGGCCGAGTCCTACTTTGTGCAGTATTTCTATGACTGGGGATATGTGGATAACCTGCCCAATAACCCCGCCCGCATTTCACAGGAAGGCGGCATCTACAATCCCGGTTTCAAGATCGACTGGGCTGTTGACGAGCAGGGCAACCATGTTAACCTCACCCACATCGACTTCATCAAGATTTATAACGGACTGAACCAGTATTGCGGCTGGACGGGCGAGACCTCAACCGAGGTCGCCGCCGGCATCGACTTCCACCCCGATGCGCCGATGCCTGTGTCGCCTATTGGAGACGTCAATGGTGACAACGAGGTCAGCGTGAGCGATGTCAATGCGGTGATCGATACCATCCTGCGTGGTGTTAGCCTGCCTGCTGCCGACGTGAATGCCGATGGTGAGGTGGGCGTCAGCGACGTGAACGCCGTGATCGACATCATTCTGCAGTGATGAGATTATCAAGAGTTTAGGCTCAGGACTTAATGGGTCAGCACAAGAAAAGATGCAAATATATGCGTCTTTTTTTGTGTTTGTTATGCTCAAATAGGAAAATAGTGCGTACCTTTGTATGCAAAATAGTGTCAGAAACAAGATTAGTTATTCAATATAGTTTCATTAATTTTTTAAAATCACTTTTAAAATGAAGAAAATTTTTACTTTCATTGCTGTGGCCGCTATGGCATTTGCCGCTCAGGCCAACGTGTTAACCGTTTGTGACAATGGCGGTTACGATGGTTATTCCAATCACGTCCCCATGTACGGTTTCTGGGCTGACACCGAGGGTACCTTGGCTCAGATGATTTATCCTGCCGCTATGCTTAACGACATGGTTGGCGGTGAAATCAACGAGGTGAAGTTCTACACGCTCGCTCAGTACTATGTTGAGACCGGTGGTGATCCCTACAACAGCAACACCAACTTCATCAACTTTGAGAATGCAAAGATTCAGTTGTCATTCATGGAGGTTAATCAGAACGACTTCTCTGAAGTTGTCGTAGGTGCTACCCCCGTTGCTACTACTGTTCCTGTTGTGGGCGACATGTACATGACCTTCGAGCTCGAAGAGCCTTACACCTATCAGGGTGGCAACCTCCTCGTTGAGGCTAAGATTATCGAGGGCGGATCTTTTGGAACGACCTATTTCTACGGTGCGATTTCAGGTACCAATCCCCTGGTTCCCGAGGATTGCTCCATCTATTCCTATGTAAGCGCTTACTCTGGCGTTAATACCTATTTAGAGGACTTCCTGCCCATGGTTACCTTCACCTATGAGGCTGGCACGACTCCCGTAGTACCCACCGAGGTAACTGGTTCTCCCGTCTTCAACGGCTACACCACCGACGGTGTTCACGCTTACTTTGTTGAGATTCTGCCCACCGAGCCCAGCACGATTTACTACCGTGTTCAGTATCAGGAGGGTGAGTTCAGCGATTGGGCTGTTTATGACGGCATCCTGAGCTTCACCGGTGACGGCAAGTACCGCGTAGAGGCT